>JBKJKL010000238.1:0-6981 GCA_046597485.1 Chthoniobacterales bacterium | reverse complement strand
CTCGGCTCAAACTTCTACGATTACCCGCACCTCGCGGTCTGGCCCGACGGCTATTACATGAGCATGAACGTCTTCAATGCCGCCGGCACCTCTTACCTCGGGCCGCAGGCATTCGTCTTCGATCGCCAAAAGATGCTGGTGGATCAAGTGGCGACCTTTATCAGCCCGACCGGTCCGCTTGGCGGCACGATTGATCCGTTCCTGCCGGCCGATCTCGATGGCCCGACGCTCCCGCCAAACGGCGCGCCCGCGACCTTCGTCGGTTTCCCCGGCCAAGCCTCGAACCCAAATTACACCACGTATCACTTCAAGGCCGATTTCGTGACGCCGTCGAACTCGAGCTTCACCACCTTCGCGAGTCCCGCCGCGGCCGGCTTCACCGCGCTTTGTCCGACCACCCGCGCCTGCGTCCCGCAAGCCGGCGTCTCTTCGGCGAACAATCTCGACGGCATCGGCGATCGCCTCATGTTCCGTCTCGCATATCGGAATTTCGGCACGTACGAGTCAGTCGTCGGCACCTACACGGTGAGCTCCGGCGGCGTCGCCGGGATTCGCTGGTTCGAGCTTCGCGGCGTGACCGCCGGACCGGTCACGGTCTACCAACAGAGCACCTTCCAACCCGACACCGACTGGCGCTGGATCCCGAGTGCTGCGATGGACGGCGCGGGCAATATGGCGATTGGTTACAGCGCCTCGAGTTCCACGATCAATCCGCAACTCCGCTACGTTGGACGCCTTGCGACTGATCCGCTGAACACGCTCTCCGGCGAGACTCATCTCTTTGACGGAACCGGCAGCCAGAGCGGCACCGGCAATCGCTGGGGCGATTACAGCGCGCTGACGGTCGACCCGGTGGACGACACCACCTTCTGGTTCACGAGCGAGTATTATTCGACCAACGGCACCTTCGCGTGGAAGACACGCATCGGCAGCTTCAAGATTGCTACCGGCACCCCAACGCCCACGCCGACCCCAACGCCGTCACCATCCCCGACGCCGACACCCAACCCGACAGCGACCCCGGCTCCGAGCTACACGCTTTCCGTTTCGCCAAGCTCCGTGAGCCTGAATCGTAACGGCGGCACTGCAACCTACACGGTCACGATCACGCCAAGCAACGGCTTCAATTCCCCGGTGACCTTGAGCGTGACGGGCAACCCCGCCGGCTCCACGGCCTCCTTCTCTCCGAACCCGGCGACGAACTCGTCTTCGTTGACGATCACGGTCTCGAGTTCGACTGCGAAAGGCACCTACAACCTGATCATCACCGGCAACGGCGGCAGTCCCACGATCACGCAGACGGCCACTGCGACCTTAGTCAAAACGAAGTAGGGCCGACGTTCTTTCTCGTTCCAGGCGAGCGGTCTGTGCCGCTCGCCTGGATAACGAGAGCTCAGGCGCCGCTCAAGCCGAGCGTGAGCGCCGAATCGCGCGCAAAACGCAGCCCGCGCAGCTTCGCCGATTCCGGCACATTCCTTGCCAGGACGATAAACTGGAATTTCATCCCGAGAAATCCGGGATGGAGCAACGTCTGCAACTTGCGCGTATTCGCAGCGTCGCTTGCAAGCTCCTCATCGAGCAGGCCGGTCAGAAAGTGGTGCTGATCGGTAAACCCGCAGACCTCGAGGCCGAGCGCGCGCGCTTCCTCCGCGAGGCTCGTCCACTCAACATGGGCAGTGATATCCACCGCGCCCGGATCGATGAGCGCGCTCGGCACCAGGCGATGCGCCGCGTAGGCCTGCAACGTGCCGCTTGTCCGCCGCGGCGCGTAATACTCGTCGCGCACCATGCCGTAATCTGCCGCCATGATGTAGCCAGCCTCGAGCTTGGCGCTCACCGCTTCGATCCACTCCGCCGCGGCGAGGCTCACCTCTGTCTCGAAACCGTCAGGCAGCGGCAACGGAATTTCCTGAGCGCGCGTCCTGAGCTTCGCGTTCTCAATTGGCCGATCAACAATCGCGAACTGCTCCGCTTCGACGGTCACAAAACGCTCGCGCCACACGCCGCCGACGCGTTTCAAGAGATGCACCGGCAGCGCATCGATCAGTTCGTTTGAAAAATGCAGGCCGCGAAACGGCGTCAGTTCATCGAGCGACGCGCACCACGTCACCCGCTCCGCGAAATCCTGAAGCGTCACGCGCTGCCGCTCACGCAGCTCCGGGAATGGTTCCACGATGACGTAGCGCACCGGGCCGCGGAGGTGCGTGAGCACATCACGGGCAAACTCGCCGCCGTGCGCGCCTTGCTCGACGAGCGTGAATTCACCCGGCGCGCCCAAGCGCTCGCGGATCTCCGCGAACTGCGCGGCCAGCATTCGCCCGAAGAGCGGGCCCACGCTCACGCTGGTGAAATAATCTCCCGCTCTCCCGATTTGCGCGCGGCCGGACGAGTAGTAGCCGTGCTCGGGATGATAGAGCGCCTGCGCCATAAAACGCGCGAATGAGATCGGCCCGCACGCTTCGATTTCGCGCGTCAAAATCTGCTTGAGCGGTGAGGCCACGTTTTGCGGTTTGGAATTTCCGGTAAGATGCACCTAAGTTGCGCGCCGGACTACCGTCCGGTCCCATTCGCATGCCAGTCTCTTTCCAAGCACGCGACAAGTATTTCGTCGAAGACCGGCAGCCTTGGTATACCAAGCCGAAATTCTACGTTCCGCTTGGCGCGCTCCTCGCCTTGCTCGTCGGCGCGATCATCTACGGCATGGTTGTGCTCGCGGACTTGCGCCGCCAGGCCGAGACCTACGACCTGAGCGAGCTCGAGGAGATGGAGTCGGCCAGCGTGATCGTCGACCGGAACGACAAGATCTTCGGCCAGATCTACGTCGAGAATCGCGAGACCATTCCCTACGACCAGATGCCGCGCGACTTGGTGAACGCAGTCGTGGCGATGGAGGATAACAAGTTTTACCAACACAGCGGCTACGACTTTTTCGGGATGGTGCGGGCCGCTTCGAAAAACTTCACCGCCGGCCATGTCCGGCAAGGCGCGAGCACAGTCACGCAGCAGCTCGCGCGCAATACTTATTCGCTCAAGGAGCGCACCTTCCGCCGGAAGCTGGTCGAAATTTTTCTCGCCCGCCGCATCGAGGATCGGCTCGGGAAGCAGAAGATCATGGAGCTCTACTTGAACCGAATTTACTTCGGCGGTGGACTCTATGGCGCAGAGGCCGCGGCGCGCGGTTACTTCGGGAAAGCAGCGCGCGAGATGACGCTGACCGAGTCCGCCACGCTCGCGGGCGTGATCAAAAGCCCGAACCGTCTCTCACCCTGGAGCGATAAGCAGGCCTCGAAGGAAAGCCGCAACCTCGCGCTCGCCCGCATGCGCGACCTCGGATTTATCGGCCAGGAAAAATGCAATGCCGCGCAGGCGGAGGAAGTCATGATCGGCAATCGCCAGAGCGCGCAGGGGCAGACCTATGCGGTGGAGTATATCCGGCAGCAGGTCATCGCTGCGGTTGGCTGGGATCGCGCGATGAACGAAGGCTTTCGCATCCGCACTACGATCGACTCCGAGTTGCAAAAAGTAGCGGAGGAATCGCTGAAGAAGAACCTCGACCGGATCGAGCAGACGCCCGATTACCATCACCAAACCTACGAGGCCTACGCGGCGCGCTTCCGGACCGCGAAGAAGTCCGGCACCACGAGTCAGCTGCTCGCACCGGAGTATTTGCAGGGCGCAGTCATCGCACTTGATAACCAGAGCGGCGGCATCCTCGCGCTCGTCGGCGGGCGCGACTTCGAACACAACCAATACGACCGCGCACTGCAGGCGCGGCGGCCGGCGGGCACGGCCTTTACGCCATTTGTTTTTGCGGCCGCGTTCGAGAAGGGGCTCTACCCCGGCACGATCGTGGAAGATTCGCCGCTCGATAATCGCGTGGTCATGATCGGCGGCACCACCGGCATCCTCGGCGAGTGGGGCCCGGAAAACGCGGACAACCGCTACGAAGGCCGCATGACCGCGCGCCAGGCGCTCGCGAAGGGCAAGAACGGCGCCACCATCCGCCTCGGCATTCAGGTGGGCGTGGATGCAGTCTTGCAGCTCGCGAAGTCCGACGGAATCAAATCGGCCCTGCGCCCCTACAACGCCACTTTCCTCGGCGCGAGTGAGGTCACGCTGGCCGAGCTCGCGCTCGCTTACACCGCGTTTCCGAATGGCGGGACGCGGCCTAACGACCCGTTCATTCTCGAGCGGATCGAGGAAAAAAGCGGCGCCGTCGTCTGGCAATCCCCGCGCGCGAAAGGCCGGCCGCCGGTCATGAAACCGGAGACCGCTTACGAAGTGCACTCGTGCCTGGTCGATGCGCTCAACACCGGAACCGGCGCGGCGGCGCGCACGCGGTTTGGTTTGCAGCAGTTTCCGGCCGCGGGAAAAACAGGGACGGCATACGATTTCACCGAGGCGCTTTTCGCCGGCTACAGCAGCGCGGTCACTTGCGCGGTGCGAGCTGGCTTCGACAAGCCGCAGAAGATTTATCGCGGCGCGTTCGGCAACGAGATCGCGTTGCCGGTCTGGGTGGATGTGATGAACGCCGCGGCTTCTCGTTATCCGCCCAAGGAACTGGCCCAGCCGCCGGGCCTGCAGTCGGTCGAGATTTGCTCGAAGTCCGGCCTGCTCGCGACGGAGAAGTGCGGCGAGTTTGTCTATCGCGAATTGGCGACCAAGGAACAGCTGCCGACAGCACCTTGCGATGTACACGGCGACGCGCGGATGCGGATCGCGCGCGATCTGCCGGATGCGGGCGTGCCGCGGGCCGAACTCGCGGTCGACGTGGCGCAGGTCAAAGCCGTCCCGCTGCAGGCGCCGACCCTGCTGGCGGAGAACGATCCCTACAATGCGATCAAGTCCACCGTGCGTCCGCCGCGCCCGACCGACGCCGGGGATGACGAAGTGAAGGCCGCCCTGCCCGTGACGAAAGAGGACAAGAAACAGACGCGCGCCGCCGCCGTGGCCACGCCGACGCCCGAACCAACTGCAGCCCCGGAAGCCGAAGACGGAGCCATCCTGCGCGCACAGCCGGTCACCCCGAAAAATCGTCCGACGTCGGAGGTAATCCCACGGGCGGAGCGCGTCCTGCGCGCGGAACCCGTCGATCCCCGAAACACGCCGCGCGAAGAGGGTGACGACACCGGCAATTAAGCGATGACCTCGCCCACGCGCGCCGATCTGCGGGTTAACGTTCTCAACCCAGGCGGCCGCGATCCGAACCAGGATTTCGGGAACGACGCCCAGATCAATTCCAACGCGCACGCGCCGGTGAACTTCCACGCCTACGCGGCGTGCACCGGCGGAATGTTCCTGCGCGAAGTCGATGCTGCGATCGCAGCCGGCCAACCGGTCCTGCTTCTTTTGCGCGGCGATTTTCGCACTGCAGAGAAAGCGATGGCGGCGCTGAAGAAGATGCAGATCCCGGTCGCGGTTTCACTGAAGGAAACCGGCCTGCACCAGATCGCGGAACAACTCGACGACCCGCGGCGCCTGCAGCGTTTCACGCGTCTCGTCCAGGAAGCGGATGGTTGTCTCGCGTCCACGCCGGAAGCCGCCGAAATCTATCGCAGCGTTCGCCAAAGCGAGGCCGGGGTCGCCTTCGTGCCTACCCCGTATCCGATCGAGGATCCGCACTGGAATGGCTCACGCGCAGTCGAGGAACGGCGCGGCATCTTCATCGGCACACGCGAATGGGACGTGCCTTCGCGCAATCACTTCGCCGCGCTCGCGCTCGCCGCCGAGCTCAGCCACCTCACCGGCGAGCCTATCACGGTCTATGACTTTGCCGGTCGCAAGGGCGCGCGGCTAATGAACCTGATCGGTTTCCCCGCGCGCAAGTTGCACCTCCTGACCGAGCGCCGCGGCTACCCGCATTACCTGCGGGTGATGGGCGAGCACCGCATCATCCTCCAGCTCGACAGCAGCTTCGTGCCGGGCCAGGTGGCGGGCGATGCGCTCCTCTGCCGCGTCCCGTGCGTCGGCGGCAATGGCGCGATCGATCGCCTCGGCCATCCACTCACCTGCGGTTGGAACCGGACGATCGGTGAGCTGCGCGAGATCGCGTTGCAGTTGCTGCATGAACCGCAGGCCGTAGAGCCGCCGTCCGCGCTTTCTTTCAGCGCGGGCGCGCTCGCCTTGCGCGATTACTTCGACTCGCTGCGCTGAGGCGCGGCACCGTTTAGCGACGTCCCGGAGCGGGCGCGAACAAGCGTCGCATCGGCGCTATTGATAAAGCCGTCGGCATTCAAGTCGGAGCGGAAGTTCGTGGTGTCGACCGTTTGCCCAGAGCGGTTTCGAGTCTGCAAGGCATCGCCCGAGTTCACGCTTTCGTCGCCGTTCACGTCGCCCGCGAGGAAGCTGAGCGTAATCGGCACGTCGGCGGTGGTGACGCCGTCGTTCACTGCGTTCAAGACCAAGGTCACGCGTTGTCCATTCGTCACGCCGTCGAGGTTGATCGTCGCCGTGGTATCCAACACCGAGACACTGCCCACGCTGGCGCTGCCGGAGACAACCTGCGCGCTGCTCCCGCCAGTAATCGGTGCGCCGAAAGTGACGACGATCTGATGTGAAGTCCCGTCCACCCCCTGGCCGATTCGGTCCTCCACGCTCGTCAACATGTCGACGTCGAAAGTGCCGGCGTCGCCCTGCATCTTGCGCGAAACAACGCTCGTGGTCGCGACTCTTGGCACGCTGAAAGCGACGACTTTGTTGTCGCCCGCGAGGTAGATGCGGCCGCGCGCGGCGATGCCGGTGTTGAAGCTGCGCATCCCGCTGAAGGTGTCGTTCGCGCCGCCTCCGCCGAAGATGGTCGCGCCCGTGTCGCCGTTGTAACCGAAGAGACGCGCACCCGTGACGGTGCCAAACGCCCAGACGATCGGGCTGGTGTTTGCGTTCACCGCAGTGACGAAGGGCGAGGTGCGGTTGGCCGACGCGACGCTCCAGCCGGTCGCAATCGCGGGCGGGGCGGCGTTCGTAATCTTAAATGCGGTCAGC
>JBKJKL010000159.1:0-3106 GCA_046597485.1 Chthoniobacterales bacterium | reverse complement strand
ATCTTTGCTCCGTGCTTTACGCCGGACGGGCCGGCGATTTTCGCGCGTGACCCTGTTTCAAGTCGCGACGTTTGGAGCGCGGAAAGCGGTTACGCGGGCGACCCGGCTTATCGCGATTTTTACCGCGATGTAGGCTTCGATCACGCCGCGCATGCCTTCGCCCACTCCGAGAACCAGACGCCGCGCTTCACCGGCCTGAAGTATCACCGCGTTACCGGCCCGGACGGGCCGAAGGAAATTTACTCGCGCGCGGCCGCCGCCGCGGTCGCGGAAGTGCACGCCGAGCATTTCCTCAACGCGCGCCTCGAGCAGCACGCGGGACTCGCGGAAGTGATGATCGACCCGCTGGTCGTGATGCCTTTCGATGCCGAGCTGTTCGGTCATTGGTGGTTTGAGGGGCCGTTGTTCCTGGAGGCCTTCATCCGTAGAGCTGCCGTCGTCGATTCACTCCGCCTAACGAGTCCAGCTGAATTTCTTGCAGCCCACCAGCGACTCGAAGTGGTCGCGCCCGCGGCTTCGAGCTGGGGCGAGGACGGCTACTGGAGCGTCTGGTTGGATGAAACGAACGCCTGGATTTACCCGGACCTTCATCGTGCCGCGCGCCAAATGACGATGCTGGCTCGCCGTCACGCCGCGGCGCCCACGCCAGCGCAGGATCGCACCCTGCGCCAACTCGCGCGGGAGCTTCTGCTCGCGCAATCGAGCGACTGGGCTTTCCTCATGAAAACAGGGACGGCGCGCGAGTACGCGACGCGTCGCGTCGGCGAGCATTTGCAGCGTTTCGAAACGTTGCGCGTGCAGATCGAGGCGGGCGCGATCGACGAAGCGTTCCTCGGCGAATGCGAAGCGCGCGATAATCTCTTCCCCAATCTGCAATGGCGGCATTACGTGTGACTTTGGAAATGAAACGGGCCCTCCTCTTCCTTCTCGCTTTCGCCACCGCGGCCGCCTTGCCCGCGCAAACGCCGGCAGCGCGCGACGTGACGATCAGCTTCCTCCCGCCGCCGCTCGACGGGACGATCAGCCTCGGCATCTACGATGCGAAAGGCGCGCTCGTGCGCGTCTTGCACCGCGAAGCAGACGTCGAGGAGTTCGAGGCCGGGAACGACGCGCTCACGACCCACTGGGACGGAACGAACGACGCCGGCGAACCGTTACCGCCGGGAAAATATCACGCGCGCGGCTACGCGGTCGACGCGGAGGTCGAGGGCATCGGCTACTTTTTTAACGATTGGGTCACGGACGAGAACTCACGCCGCATCGCGCATGTCGACACGATCGAGCTCGAGAACGGCGTGCCGTTCCTCAGCGTGACGCTGGCTGACGGCACCGCGCTTTCCCTGCTCTGCGACATGAACGCGAACGTCATCAATACGGGCGAGCCGCGGCCGCGACGTGACGCGTGTGAAAACGTTGCGCAGCTCTCTTGTTCCGCCGGGAAAGACGACACGCGCTGGGTCATCGAGCGCAACGCCGAAGGCGCTACTGAAGTGAAGCAGCTCTCAGCCACAGGCGAGATGTTGCGCCGCCTCAGCATCCCGCCGGAAGATCCGCCCGCCGTCCAGATCGCGGCTTCGCGCGATTCGGACACGATTCTTCTCCTGGCCGAGAACAGCGCGATGCAGCGCCTGCGTTCGCTCACCCTCGCGACCGCTTCGGAAGGCAACTCCGACTGGAAGATCGACTTCGAGAAAAAGATCGTCGCGCATCGCGACTTCAACGTGGAGAACGGCCAGCCCGTCGTCGCTGGTGGGAAGCCTCCAACCGAACGAGTCACGGTAAAGCTGCAACCAAACGAACTGGAGAAGAACGCGCGCGCCTCCCTCGAAGTGCTGGTCGCATCCGACGCGGATGGCAGCTTCCTGAAAACCGCTGAGGGCCTGCCGCTGCAAAGCATCAGCGAAACGAAGCACCTCATCCGCATCGTGCTCGCGCCGCGAGGCGAAAACGCGGCTGATCTTTTTCAGGATGATGGCGCCGTCGTGGAGCACTTTCGCGCGCAGCATCTCGACCGCATGATGGCCTTCGACGCGGGCGCTTTTGATTTGAAATGACGCCGCTTCCTTGCCCACACTCAGCGATGCCGCGCGACATCGTTTACTTCGATCTCGAGACGCAGCGGACGGCGAACGACGCTGGTGGTTGGGATCGCAAAGGCGACATGCGGATGTCGATCGGCGTGATCTACAGCACGGCGACGGGTCGCTATGAGGTCTTCAACGAAGCGCGGGTCGACGCGCTGATCGAGCGCCTGCGCCGGGCCGACCTCGTGGTCGGTTATAACGTCTGCAATTTCGATTACCACGTCCTGATGGGCTACACGATCCTGGACCTCGTGCATGAACTGCCGACCGCGGACTTGATGGTCGACGTGGAGCAGCGGCTCGGTCATCGGCTCGGACTAAATGCGATTGCGCACGCCACTCTCGGCGTGGACAAGACGGCGGCCGGCCTCGATGCCATCCGCTGGTGGCGCGAGGGCCGCATCCTCGAGATCGCGGAGTATTGCTGTTTCGACGTGAAGGTGACGAAGCTCGTCCACGAGCACGGCTGCCGGCACAAGGAGCTCTTCTTCCACGATCGCTTCGCGCAACGGCAACGGCTCGAGATTGATTGGGCGCATCTTGATTAAGCGCCGCGCGCGCCTGCTGCGGAAAGCCCGCTAGTCACTCGCGGGTTTCTTTGTTTACTTAGCGCCCATGCCCGCCACACCTGAGATGCAGCAGACAGTCGCGAAAGCGGCGGCGCTGACCGGCGTTTCGCTTCACACCGGTGAAAAAGTCACGCTCCGGTTGCTCCCCGCACCGGCCGACCACGGGATCAAATTTAAGCGCACGGATCTCGCGGACGGGCCGACGATCGACGCGAAAATCGAGTATGTGAAGACGGTCGAGCGCGCCACCACCATCGGCGAAGGCGCGATGCGCGTGCACACCGTGGAGCACATTCTCTCCGCCCTCACCGGCATGGGGGTGGATAATGCCCTCATTGAAATGGATGCCAACGAACCGCCGATCGGTGATGGCAGCGCCCTGCCTTACTTCGAAGACCTTGCGGGCCTCCTCTTGTTTCACGATCCCGGCCTTCTTGATGCACTCGATGTAAG
>JBKJKL010000082.1:0-2720 GCA_046597485.1 Chthoniobacterales bacterium | reverse complement strand
CTCGGTCTTTTCCTCTACACGCTGAATGGCATTCCCTCGATCGTCTTCGGCATCTTCGGATTCATTGTCTTCGTGAAGTTTCTCGGCTGGGGAAAATCCTGGCTCACCGGCGGCATTCTGCTCGCGCTCATGATCCTACCCACCGTGACCGTCGCGCTCATCGAACGGATCAAAGCGCTCCCGCAAAAATATCTCGAAGCTGCTGCCGGGCTCGGCTTGCGCGAATCGCAGATCGTCTGGTCCGTCATCCTGCCGCAATCGTGGGGAGGGCTCATCACTGGCGCGCTGCTTGGGCTCGCCCGCGCGGCAGGCGAGACGGCGCCGATCATGTTTACCGCTACGATTTTCGCCGGCGCCACCTGGCCGCATGGCGTCCGCGAAAGTCCGGTGCTCTCGCTCCCGTATCACATTTTCATCCTCGCGCAGGACTCGTTCGATCCGGCCGTGGGCGCGAAACTCTGGGGCTCCGCCTTGGTCCTGCTTGCCCTTGTCTTTGCTCTCAGCATTGTGGCGCTGCCGATCCGTCTCCGCCTGCACGACGAAGCGCATGGATAACACTCACACCAGCCAAGCGCGCGTCGTCGCGACCGAGGAAGTTTTCCGGGTCTCAAATCTGAATGTGGTCGTGCGCGGCAAAGCAATTCTGCGCGACGTCAACGTCACGATCGAAACGAACCAGGTCTTCGGCATCATCGGCCCGAGCGGCGCCGGCAAGAGCACGTTGCTGCGGTGCCTGAATCGCCTGACCGACCTCACGCCCGAGCTGCAGGTCCGCGGACAGATTGAGTTTCACGGGCGCCCGATTCACGATGCCGCGGTCGATCCTGATCAATTGCGCGCGCGGATCGGCTTCCTCTTTCAGCAGCCAGTCGTCTTTCCGAAGAGTGTCATCGAGAACGTCGTCTTCGGCCTCCGTCATCTCCGCCGGCTCACCCGCCCCGCCCTGGCCGAAGCAGCGGAGCGCGCCTTGCGCGAGGCTGCCCTCTGGAACGAAGTGCGTGATCGGTTACACGAGTCCGCGCTGACCCTCTCGGTCGGCCAGCAGCAGCGGCTCTGCCTCGCCCGCGCCCTCGCGACGCAGCCGGAAGTCATCTTGATGGATGAACCCACTAGCGCGCTCGATCCGAAATCCGCCCAGGCGATCGAAGACCTGATCCTGACCTTGAAGGAGAGCCACACGATCGTGCTCGTCACTCACAATATCGTGCAGGCGCGGCGCGTGACCGACTGGCTGGCCTGCGTCTGCGTGCGCGACGGCGCCGGCACGATCGTCGAATCGGCCTGCTGCGATGCCATGCTCGAGAAGACGCAATGTCAGGAAGTCGTGGAATATCTCGGGGGCGGAACTACTCTCCCGTGATGACTCGTTTCGCTGCCACCCTCGCGGAGCACTCTCTCCCGCTGCGGCACGCCCGGACCGAGATCCTCCAGATCAATGTCGGGAAACTCTGCAACCTGACCTGCGTGCATTGCCATGTGAACGCCGGGCCGAAGCGGAAGGAAATCATGACTCGCGAGACGATCGACCGCGTAATCGATTGGCTGGCCAAGACGGACATCCCGACCGTCGACCTCACCGGCGGTGCGCCGGAGATGATCCCCGACTTCCGCTATTTCGTGGAGCGGCTGAAGGCGCTCACGCCGCCGCGCCATATCATTGATCGCTGCAACCTGACCATCCTGCTTGAGCCGGGCTTTGAGAGTTACGCCGAGTTCCTCGCGCAGCACCAGATCGAGATCATCGCCTCGATGCCCTGTTACACGCCGGAAAACGTGAACGAACAACGCGGGAACGGCGTTTTCGACGCCAGCATCAAGGGACTGCAACTTTTGAATTCGTTAGGCTATGGAACCGACCCCGCGCTCCCGCTTCATCTCGTCTACAATCCGAACGGCGCTTTTCTCCCCGGTCCGCAGGCCGAGCTGGAAGCGGATTACAAACGCGAGTTGAAAGAGCATTTTGGGATCGTCTTCAACCAGCTCTTCACCATCACCAACCTGCCGGTCTCACGGTTCGCGTCCTGGTTAAAGAACAACAACCAGCTCGCGGATTATATGCTGCTGCTGAAGGAGGCTTTCAATCCCGGCACAGTCGAGGGCCTGATGTGCCGGAATACGATCAACGTCAGCTGGCAGGGCGAGGTCTTTGATTGCGACTTCAACCAAATGCTGAAGATGCAATGGCGCGACGGACAACGCGGTCTCTACCTCTGGGACGTGGAACTGGAGGCTGTCGAAGGCCGCGAGATCCAGACCGCGGATCACTGTTTCGGCTGCACCGCGGGCGCGGGCTCGAGCTGCGGCGGCGCGCTCGTCTGATTCCGCCGCGCATAGTAGATCGCGTGCAGTCTCGCGGCTGGCACGCCGAGCTTGAAGAGCAGGAGGAACAACCCGTTCCGGATCGTACTCCGCCAGGCGCCGTGCTCGAGGTGATGCCGCGGCGAGGTGCGGATCGGCGGATCGAGAATCACCACTCGACCCGCGGCGCGGAGTCGTCGCGAAAACTCGACGTCTTCCATGAGCGGAATCTCGGCAAAACCACGCAGCTTCTCGAAGACACTGCGCCGCACAAAGACCGTTTGGTCGCCGAATAACGTCCCGCCGGTGCGAGTGAGGAGACGCGCCAAAGGTTCGAGCCAGCGCAGGTGCGGATGGCGTTCGTCGAACTGCCGGTAAAACGCGCCGCCGGCGATCGTCGTGTCGGTCATCGCGCGTTCGAT
>JBKJKL010000389.1:0-4209 GCA_046597485.1 Chthoniobacterales bacterium | reverse complement strand
CTTCGCGCGGGGGATCGGGCTGGCCTGACAAGAGTTCGAGCGCCTTCGAGAGATGCGCGTTGGCTTCGTTTGGGTTGCCGCGCAGAAACGCGGCGCGCGCCAGTCGCGTTTGGGTGCCGGGATCATCCGGGCTCAGCCGTTCCATTTCCGCGAAAGCTTTCGTCGCAGCGTCGTAATCACCGAGCTCGAGCTGCGCATCACCCAGAATCGCGAATGGCTCGCTCTTGCCGGGATTCAGTGTGAGCAGCGTAATGGCGTGATCGCGCGCCGCGGCGAAGTCGTGATTCGAAAATTCGCCGTGCGCGAGCGCGGTTAGCCCGCCGACATTTCTTTCCGGAGCCACCGCGTCCATCGACGCATGCGCCGCGGCCAGCGCGCGGGGCAGATAATCTTCGTTTCCGCTCTCGCGCACTTCCTGGAGATAATGCTCCGCGAGTGCGTTTTGAGAGCGTGTGTCCTCGGGATCGCGCTCGACCCGCGCAAGGTAAAAGCGGATCGCGGCTTGCGTCGCACCTTCGTTGGAAAGAGAAACCGCGGGCATCGCTCGCGGAGCCGACACGGTCGCGGGCGTGCGAGGTCGCGTGGCCAGGGAGAGTAGACTACCGAGAACGATCGCGCTGATCGTCAGTGCGATGCGAAATCTCAGAGGGCTGCTTTTGCCCGGGGTTGCCGTCGTGGCCGCCGTCTCTCGATTCACAGAAACAGAGTCGAGGCCACGCGTGCTGATGAAAGCTGACATCTTCGCGAAAAACCGCGCCGGGCTCGAAGCCACGGCGCGGTCTCACACCACGATGAAAACTTACTGCCGGGTGTGATCGTCGGGATCCTGGCCCGGAGGAAATGGCTGGGTCGGATCAGCCACGAACGGGAAGACGTCGCGGAACGGCACTTCGTTCCCATTCACAAAATCGGTTAGCAAAACGCCGTTATTGATCAAGGTGAAGACGCCGTCTACGACATCGTCCACCAAGCGGCGGCCGCCTCCATTGGCGAAGCCACCGGACGGATTATTGCCGCCTTGCGGACCGAAATTCGGGACGCGCAAGTCGAGCCGCAGGATGTCGCCTTTGCGTTGAATGACATCGAGGATGGCGTTGATGTGCGCGTCATCGGTCGCGAGATTGCGCAGCGATTGGACGAGATTGGCGGTGAATCGGCCACGGGCATCATCTTCCGTGGTGGCGCCGTTGTATTCATCCTTCCGGGTGGCGGCAATGAGGCCATTGTTCACCAGCGGATTGCCCTGGCGATCCACGGTCACGTAAGGGCCGCTGCCCGTGACCGACCCACCGCGATTCTTCTGATTGGTCCGCCGTTGGGTGACGAAGTTGATCCCGATGACTTGCGAGTTGCCCCGCAGCAGCGCCGCCGGCACGCTCACCGCGGTGATCATGGTATTGAATCCGGCGTAGGTGTCGCGGCCCTGGCGAAAACCGAAGAGCGACCGGTCGGGGTTGCCTGGATGTGCGAGGGACGAGGCCACGAAGCGATTCGCGCCCGTGTCATCGAGGAAGAAAGGATCATCGGCCGCGCCGCCGAAGAATTTCGCACCGCTCCGGGAGTCGGTTGTGACCACGGGCGCGGGCGCCGGAATTGGCCGTGGTTCCTGATTCGAGAGCGTCGTGGGCGCGCTGAAATTCAAGAGCGTGCGGCGATCGTTGTCGCGATCCATATTCTCGCGATCGCCTAAGGCGATGCTGGCCGTCTGGGTCGTTAGCCGACCGACGCCGGGAGAATAGTTGATGTCCAGAAATAGGTCTGGTTTTGCGTCCCCGGTGTTTTCGATTTCGAAGCGGTAACGAATGTTGTGGTCGAAGATGACCATGCCGAAATGCTCACCCGAGACGATGAAACCCTGGGTGCTGGCGACGAGGACGACCTGCGAGTTGTCGTTCGGATCGAGGAACGCATACATGTCTGCGATATCCGAGCCGCGATCCTGCGCGATCGTGGGCGAGTCGATGTGATCGGAGGCCTGTAGGCGCGTGCCACTGGCGAGGGCCACGGCGACGGCCGCGAGGAATATCTTTCGGGAAGCTAATTTAATCATGAGGTCCTTTCGTGGTTTGGTGAGGGCGAGCGCTTTCGGCGCCGGGAATACTCCCAGCGTCTGGAGATGGTCTCCTGCGCTTCAGGGGTGTGAGCCACGGCGGCGCGAGTCTATTCCCGAAAAATTATTTACTGATGGGACGAGATGGATCCTCTGACTTGGAAACAAGCGGTTTCCTTTGGCACCTCACGCACGGAAATCTTTCCTATTGGCTCTTCGCGGGAAGCTCCGGCCATTTCTTGTCGGCGGCGTCGAGATTGCCTTTTTGATCCTTGTTGAATTCATCGCGCACGCTGGTGTCGTATTGCATCAGTAGCCGGCCGTTCACGATCTGAAAGGCGTCGCTTATTCCACGAGATGAACGCCGAACTGGGTTGCGGGAATAAAGAGGCCGCATCCGTCCCTTACTTGCGCATGAAGAAACTTCTTTGGCCTGGCAGCGTGGCGCTGATCTTTTTGTTGAGCGGAATCGCGCGCGGCCAGGTTGTGACCGCTGCGCCGGTGCTCGAAAAAGCCGTCTTCGCCGGTGGATGTTTCTGGTGCATGCAGCCGCCCTTTGATCACGCGCCCGGAGTGGTTGCAACCTTGGTCGGCTTTGCCGGCGGTCGGGAAGAAAGTCCGACCTATCGCCAGGTGTCTGCCGGTGAAACCGGCCACCGCGAAGTGATCGAAGTGACCTTCGATCCGGCAAAAATTTCCTACGACAAATTGCTCGAAATTTTCTGGCACAACATCAGCCCGATTCAAAAAGACGGGCAGTTCCACGACATCGGCGAGCAGTACACGAGCGCGATTTTTTACTCGACCGAAGAACAACGGCTCGCGGCCGAGCGATCGAAAGAGCAACTCGCGCAATCCGGCAAATTCCAGAAGCCGATCGCCACTGTCATTCTGCCGGCGACGAAGTTCTGGCCGGCGGAAGAGTATCACCAAAAATATTATCTCAAGAGCCCGATGGCTTACGGGATGTATCGCTTTGGTTCGGGGCGAAACGGGTATCTGAGCAAAACGTGGGGCGCGGCGCATTAACCCGCAGCGGTTAATTCCGGCCGCTCCGAAGAGCAGCGCGCCTCGGGTGTTGCAGGCCAAAGAAGAATGCGCCTTCGCCCGACGAGATCGCAAGCAGCGGTTGACCTGATGGAGCCACCAGCGGACCTCAGAACATGCTCATTGTCATGCAAGCCAGCGCCAGCGCCGGCGAAGTCGAGCGGGTGATCGAAGCGGTCGAAGCCAACGGGCTGCGGGCCCATCCTCTCCCTGGAGCCACCCGCACTGCGATCGGGATCACCGGCAACCAGGGCGCGATCGATCAGCGGCAGTTCGAGAACTTGCCGGGCGTGGCGGACGTCATCCGCGTGACCAAGCCTTACAAGTTGATCACGCTCGATCTGCGCCCGGAAAAAACGGTCGTGCGCGTGGGCGATGCGACGATCGGCGGCGAGGAGTTTGCCATCATCGCCGGGCCGTGCGCGATCGAGACCCGTGAGCAGGCCATGACGGTGGCGGCGGCGGTGCACAAAAGCGGCGCGCGATTTTTCCGCGGCGGAATCTGGAAGCCGCGGACTTCGCCTTACAGCTTTCAAGGGCTCGGCGATCAAGGCTGGGAAATCCTGGGCGAGATTCGCGATAGCTTTGGACTCAAGATTGTGACCGAAGCAGTGGACGAGGCGAGCCTCGATCTCGTGGAAGAACATGCCGACATCATCCAGATCGGCGCGCGCAACATGCAGAACTATTCCCTGATTAAACGCGCCGGCCGCTCCAAGCTCCCGGTTCTTTTGAAACGGGGCATCTCGGCCACGCTCGAGGAGTGGCTGCTCGCCGCCGAATACATCATGGCGGAAGGAAATTACAACGTGGTCCTGTGCGAGCGTGGCGTGCGCACTTTTGCGCAGCATACCCGTAACACTCTCGATCTCGCCGCAGTTCCCGCGCTTCGCCGCATTACCCATTTGCCGGTGATCGTGGACCCGTCGCACGGCAGCGGGAACACTTATATGGTGACGCCGCTCGCGCGCGCTGCGGCCGGCGTGGGTGCCGATGGGTTGATGATCGAGGTGCACAACCAACGCGAAATCGCTCTTTCGGATGGAGCCCAGGCGCTGACTCCGGAAGAATACGCGGAGCTGATCACTCAGGTGCGCGCAATCCACGAGCTC
>JBKJKL010000431.1:0-9653 GCA_046597485.1 Chthoniobacterales bacterium | reverse complement strand
AGACGACCTTGTCGACGTTCTTCGCGAGGAGACGCTCGGCGACAGCCTTGCCGATCTTCTCTGCTGTGGCGCGATTGGCCGCGCCCTTGCCGAAGCCTTCCTCAGTCGTGGTCGCAGCCGCCAGTGTGTGGCCGGCATCATCATCGATGACCTGGGCGTAGACGTGCTTGCCTGAAAAATGGACAGCGAGACGGGGGCGCTCTGCCGTACCGTTGACGCGTTTCCGGATCCGCTTGTGGATACGGTCCCGGATAATCTTGCGGCTCGCTCTCATGTTACTGGACCGTCTTTCCTTCCTTGCGCCGGACAACCTCGCCGGCGTAACGCACGCCTTTGCCCTTGTAAGGCTCTGGAGGGTAGTAGCGGCGGATATCCGCAGCGACTTGGCCGACCATCTTTTTGTCGATGCCGCTGACGCTAATTTTGGTGTTGTCCGTCACCGTCACCTTAATCCCCTCCGGGATCGCATGCAGGATTGGGTGCGAAAAGCCTAACGAGAGGTTGAGAGCACTGCCTTGGACAGCGGCCTTAAACCCGACGCCCTCGATGATCAGGTCCTTGGTGAAGCCGGCACTGACGCCCTGGACCATGTTATTGACGAGGCTGCGGGCCAAGCCGTGCAGCGCTTTCACGCTGCGCGTCTCGGCACTGCGCACGATGGAGACCCGATTGTCCTCCACGTTCGCTTTGATCTCGCGCGGCAGCTGCCAGTTCAACTTGCCCTTGGGTCCCTCGACCGCGACAGCGCCATCGCTGCCGATGTTCACCTTCACTTTGTCGGGGATCTCGACTGGTTTATTTCCGATTCGTGACATGACCCGTGTGCTTTACCAGACGTAGGCGAGCAGTTCGCCGCCGACATTCTGCTTCTTCGCTTCGCGACCGGAGAGAACTCCGCGCGGGGTGGAAAGGATGGCCACACCCATGCCGCCGAGGACGCGCGGGATCTCGCCGGCGCCGACGTAACGGCGCAGGCCGGGCTTGCTCACCCGCTTCAGCCCGGTGATCGCGCAGGTGCGGTTGACCAGCTTGTTCGTGATCTTGATCCGCGGATGCGCGCCGGTGCGGTCCAACTCGTAATCGGTGATGTAGCCTTCCTCTTTCAAGATGCGGGCTACTTCGGCCTTAATCTTGGAGTAGGGCATGAAAAGTTCATGCTTCTGAACCGCGGCGGCATTGCGCACGCGGGTCAAAAGGTCAGCAATAGGGTCGGTCACAGTGCTCATTCGTTAGGCGGCGGGCGCCGCGGCGGGCTTCTTCACGCGATCGCTAAAGGGCATCCCCATTTCAGCGAGAAGCGACTTGGCTTCTTCGTTCGTCCGCGCGGAGGTGCAGATCGTAACATCAAAACCGATGTTGCGCTTGATTTTATCGAGCTCGACTTCGGGGAAAATGGACTGATCGGAGACGCCGAGGGTGTAGTTGCCATGGCCGTCAAACGCCTTCGGCGAAACGCCGCGAAAATCGCGAATACGCGGGAGCGAAGTCTTGATCAAACGCTCCAGGAACTCATACATGTGCTGGCCTCGCAGGGTCACCTTCGCGCCGATGGCTTGGCCATCGCGCAGCTTGAAGTTCGCGATGCTCTTCTTCGCCCGGGTCTCGGACGGCTTTTGCCCGCTGATGAGCGCCAGTTCTGCCTTCGCATCCTCGAGGGCCTGCTTCACGTCCGACTGCGAACCGACGCAGGTGTTTATCACCACCTTCTCGACCTTCGGAATCTGGTGCACGTTGGAGTAGCCGTGCTGCTTCTGCAGCGCTGGGGCCACCTGGTCTTTGTAGTTCTGATAAAATTCGTTCTTGTTCATCGCTTATGCCTCTTCCTTGGAGGCCTTCTTCCGCGCGGAAGTTTTCTTCGCGGCTGGCTTCGCGGTGGCCTTGGCCGTCGGCTTGGTCGCTTTCGCCTTTTCCTTACCCTTGTCCTTGCGCTCGCCCCGCTCCACCACCTTCACATTCGAGATATGAATCGGGCCTTCGCGCTCCGCGATCTTGCCCTGCGGATTGTCCTGCGACTTCCGCATATGGCGCTTAATCATGCGCACGCCCTCGACGAGCACACGCTGCTTGGTCGAGAGAACCTCGAGCACTTTCCCGGTGGAACCTTTGTGGTTCCCGGCAATCACTTCCACCTGGTCGCCCTTCCGGACGTGCAGCTTGACTCGGTTCATAATACTTCCGGAGCGAGCGAGACAATTTTCATGAAATTGCGCTCACGCAACTCACGCGCGACCGGCCCGAAGATACGGGTGCCACGCGGGTTCAAATCTTTGTCGATAATGACGATGGCGTTCGTGTCGAAACGAAGGACGGAACCGTCCTGGCGCTTAATCGGATGCCGCGTTCGCACCAGAACCGCACGCACCACTTCACCTTTTTTCACGGTGCCATTCGGGCTCGCTTCTTTCACGTTCGCGGTGATGACATCTCCGATGCCTGCGCAACGGCTCGTGCCTTGACCAATCACGCCGATCATCGTGGCCATGCGAGCCCCGCTGTTATCCGCCACGTCGAGTCGAGATCTGATGTAGACCATAAAAATTTCCTTCTTCCTGAGTGAGCTACTTCGCGACCACGTCCACCAAACGCCAGCGCTTCAACTTACTGAGCGGGCGGGTTTCCATGATGCGCACCGTGTCGCCGGTCTTCGCTTTGTTCTCTTCGTCGTGCGCGTAGAACTTGCGCCTCTGCTTCACAATCTTGCCGAACTTCGCGTGCGGCACCCGGGTGGTCGTCTGGACCACGATCGTCTTATTCATCCCGCTGGAAATGACTTCGCCGGTCCGCGTCTTGCGCGTGCCGCGTTTTGTCGCAACCGCTTCCGCGGGTTTCTGCTCTTCTGTTGCTTCGGCCATAAATTACTTCTTTGCGGTTTGCGCCTGGGAGCGCTGGGAGAGCACGGTCTCGAGCTGCGCCACCTGGCGGCGGAGCAAACGCAAACGACTCGGCTGCTCGAGTTGCCCACTCTTCTGCTGGAGGCGGAGGTGCAGGCTCTCCTGGCGGAGGTCGCGCCTCTTGGTCGCCAGCTCTTCCGAGCTCAGCTCGCTGATTTCTTTGAACTTCATGTCTCGTTAGGCGGCGACGTGGTGTCGCGTCAAAAATTTCGTCCGCACTGGGAGCTTGTCCGCGGCCAGCCGCAGCGATTCACGCGCGACTGATTCCGGGATGCCGTCCAGTTCGAACAGGATGTTGCCGGGACGCACGGTAGCGACCCAATGTTCGGGTTGGCCTTTGCCCTTGCCCATGCGGGTTTCCGGAGGACGCGCCGTAACCGACTTGTCCGGGAAAATGCGAATCCAAACCTTGCCCTTGCGCTTCATGCTGCGGGTCAAAGCCACACGAGCGGCCTCGATCTGGACGTTCGTGATCCAGGCGCGTTCAAGCGTCTGGAGACCGAATTCACCGAAATCGATCCGAAGATTGCGCGTCGCGGTTCCGGCCCGGCTACCCCGCTGGGTTTTCCGGTACTTCACCCGTTTTGGCATCAATGGCATGTCAGTATCTCCTTAAAAATTAAACTTCGGCCGGCGCGGGCGGCGGCGCGGACTGTTGTGGCTGCTCCACTGGCGCCTCTTCCTTCTTACAGAGCCAGCACTTCACGCCGATCTTGCCGTAAACGGTGTTGGCCTCGGCAAAGCCGTAATCAATCGGGGTGCGGAGGGTATGAAGTGGCACCTTGCCCTCGCGATACCATTCCGAACGGGAAATCTCTGCACCGTTTAAGCGGCCAGAGGCCCGCAAACGGATGCCTTGCGCGCCGAAGTCCATCGCGATCTGGACGGCCTTCTTCATTGCGCGGCGGTAAGCAATACGGCGCTCGATCTGGAGCGCGACGTTTTCGGCTACGAGCTGGGCGTCGAGCTCCGGAGTCTTAATCTCCTGGATGTCGATCTTGATCTGCTTGCCCTGCGCCATCTTCGAGATCTCCTCGGTCATCTTCTCGATCTCAGCGCCTTTGCGGCCGATCACGATCCCCGGACGGGCGGTGTGAATGGTGACACGGATACTATTCCAAGCGCGCTCGATGATGATCTTTGCGACGGCCGCGAACTGCAGCTTCTTCTTCACGTAATCGCGAATCTGAATGTCGCTGTGCAGAAATGCCGGCATCTCCTGCGGGCTGGCATACCAGCGCGAACGCCAGTCGCGGTTTACACCGAGGCGGAAGCCAATTGGATTAACTTTCTGTCCCATGTCTTAGCTTTCTCCTTGCTGCGTCGTCGTCTCAGGGGCGGTCGCGGGAGCCGGCTTGGCCGACTTCGCACCCGTCTTTCGAGCCGTCTTCTTGGCTCCACCCTTTTTCACGCTGCTCTTGCTCTTCGTCTTGTCACGCCGCTTGATCTCGATCTCGTCTGTCAAAATTATCCGGATGTGGCTGGTCCGTTTAAGGATTTGGCTGCCGCTTCCTCGCGCCCGCGGCATCATCCGCTTCATCGTCGGGCCCTCGCCCGCGGTCGCTTCTTTCACCACCAAGGTATCGACCTTCAGGTTCGCGTTATTCTCGGCGTTCGCGACGGCGCTCTTCAACGTCTTGTTGATCATCGCCGCTGCCTTTTTGGGGCTGAACGCGACCACGTCGAGCGCTGCCGAAACCGGCAGGCCCTGAATTTCACGCGTCACCTCGCGCACCTTAAATGCGGAGATCTTCGCGTAACGGTATATCGATCGAACTTCCATTTACTTTAAACTCGCGTTTTGGCGCGCGTCGGCTTGCAGCCGATCACCCACCTTTATCTTCTCTTTCCCAGAATCCGTTTCCTGAATGACTGCGCCGCAAATCCTCTGTCGCACATCGACCACCCGAAGCGTGGCGATGACGCGCCCGTCGCGCATCACGCGCAACGGCATCCCGATCTTGACTCCGTGCTGCTCGCCGAGGTTTCCCACCACGAGCGACCACTCGTCCTTCACGCTGACGACGTTTCCGTCCATCAAGGTCGGCTGCGGTCCTTCCGGAGCTTTCGCTTTCGCGATCAACTCGTTCGTCTGCCGCAGCTGCGCTTCCAACTCCATTCGGGCTTTGGCATCGCCCCCGGTTGAGGTCTTTAACAACTGCAAGGTCGCTTCGCTCAAGCGAAGCATTTGATCGCGGTATTGCTCGCGCCCCTTCTGCGCCAACTGCAAATCGCTCACCGCGCTCAGGAGCCTTTGCTCCAGCTTCGCGCGATCCTTGTTCGCCGCATCGAGGCCCAATGCTTCCATCCGCAGCTGGAGGGCCGAATACTTCCGGCGGAACAATTCCGCCTCGGCATTCGATTCCGCCAGGCTCTCAGTCAGCGTCTTCACAGACTGCCGCTGGACCTCGAGCTGCTTGCGCAACTCACCAATATTGGATTCTGACAAAGAACTATTCCCCTGCGCCATCAGCACTCCGACTGACCAGACGCTCCCCAACCACACGATCACCGATCCCCGCCGTGCGAGTGTCGCCACTCGTCCGCCGCCGATCACCGATCGAAAATTCACCGCACTACTTCGTCACCTTCGCGGTGTGCGAACCGTGCTTCTTGAAAATTCGGGTGGGCGAAAACTCCCCGAGCTTGTGGCCCACCATGTTCTCGGTCACGAAGACCGAGTTAAAAATTTTGCCGTTATGCACCAGGAAGGTGTGACCCACGAAATCCGGCGTGACCATGGACCGGCGGGACCAGGTCTTGATCGGCTTCTTGACGCCCACCAAGTTCATCTTGTCGATTTTTTCGAGAAGGTGCCCTTCGACAAACGGTCCCTTTTTTAGCGATCTGCCCATAACAAATTACTTCTTCTTGCGACGCTGCATGATGAAGCGGTCGCTCGGCTTGTATTTCGAACGGGTCTTAAACCCCTTCGCCAGCTGGCCCCATGGGCTGACTGGATGGTGGCGTCCGCCCCCACCCTTGGATTTGCCCTGGCCACCACCCATCGGGTGATCGATCGGGTTCATGACCATGCCGCGCACGTGCGGCCGGCGACCCTGCCAGCGCGTCCGGCCGGCCTTGCCGCTCGAGACGTTCATATGGTCGATGTTCCCCACCTGCCCCATCGTGGCGCAGCAGGTCTCATGGATGCGGCGGATTTCGCCCGAGGGCATCTTGACTAAGGCGTACCCGCCTTCGCGGTTGCTCAGCGTGGCCTGCTGACCGGCGCTGCGCGCAACCTGGCCACCACGGCCGGGCGCGAGTTCGATATTGTGAATATTCGCTCCCAGCGGGATCGCGCTGAGCGGAAGAGAATTGCCGAGATCCGGCGGCGCGGTCGGGCCGGAGAGGACGCGGGCGCCCACGCTCAGGCCGTCCGGCGCGAGGATGTAGCTCATTTCGCCGTCAGTGTATTTTATCAGCGCGATGCGGGCGGAGCGGTTCGGGTCGTACTCGATCGCCATCACTTCCGCGGCAACGCCATATTTGCGGCGCTTGAAGTCAACCTTGCGGTACTTCTGCTTGTGACCGCCGCCTATATGACGCGAGGTCATGCGGCCGTTGTTGTTCCGTCCCCCGGAGCGCTTCTTGACCTCAGTCAGACTCTTGTGCGGCTTATTCTTCGAGGTGACTTCCTCGAAGGCGGGCAGCTGCTTGAAGCGCAGCGCCGGCGTCAGCGGGCGATAATTCCGTAATGCCATAACTCGTTAGACCAGCTCGATCTTGTCGCCTTCTTTCAGCGTCACGATAGCTTTTTTCCAGTCGGCTTTGCGGCCAAAGTCAGCGCGGCGCTCGCGCTTCTTTTTGCCCGCGTAGTTGCAGGTGTTCACCGCCACAACCTTCTTCTTGAAGAGCTGCTCGACGGCGCGCTTGATCTCGATCTTGTTTGCTTTCGGGCTGACGCGGAAGACGTACTTATTGTGCTTCTCGCTCAGGATGGAGGCCTTCTCCGTCAGCGAAGCTGTCTCGATGATGTCGAAGATGTCCCTCATTCCTTGGTCGTCCTTCCGGCTAGTTGCTCGAGCGCTTTGCCCGTGAGTAAAATTTTGTCGAACGCGAGCAGCTGCTCGGTGTTCACATCCTGCGCGGTGGCGAGGAGAACCGGCTGCACGTTGCGCGCGGCGCGGTAGGTGTTCTCATCGAACGAATCCGAGATGAGCAACACTTTCTTCGCGTCGGTCTGTTCCTTCAAGAGGCTGAGGAACGACTTCGTCTTCGCTTCCTTAAGCGAGAAGCTGTCCACCGTGAGCACGTCGCCCGCCTTGATCCGCTCGCTCAGCGCCTTTTGGAACGCGAGACGGCGCGTGGTCTTGGAAACCTTCTTCGTGTAATCTCGCGGCTTCGGGCCGAAGACGACGCCGCCGCCACGCCAGATCGGCGAGGATTTGTAACCGGCACGCGCGCGGCCGGTGCCCTTTTGCCGCCAAGGCTTAGCCCCAGAGAGGGCGACTTCCGCTTTCGTCTTGGAATTGGCCGAACCGGAACGACGCGCCGCGCGCATCGCGACGACGACATCGTGCACCGCCTGGGTGCCCCGGCCGCCTTCGACCAGCGTGATTTTGGCCTCACGCGCAGCGTCTGCGGTTAAAACTTTCGCAGGCATTATTGCTTCACCTCGACTGTGTTCTTGATGGCTGGTCGGACGACGACAAGACTGCCGTTCGCTCCCGGCACCGCGCCGCAGATCAAAATGACTTTTTCGGTCTCGCGCACCTGCACCACCTGGAGGTTCTGCACGGTTACGCGCTCGTCACCCATGTGACCCGGCATGCCCATGTTTTTAAAGACACGACCTGGCGTGGAACGATTCCCGATGGCGCCGTTTCGCCGATGCGTCTTCGAGCCATGCGAAGCGCCCTGCCCATGGAAGTTGTGCTTCTTCATGACGCCCTGGAAGCCCTTACCCTTCGAGCGACCAATCACGTCAACCATGTCGCCGGGGGCGAACTGGGTCACGCTCATGTTGATCTCGCCTTCCGGCGCATCTTCCTGGAGTCGAAACTCGCGCACGAATCTCTTCGGCTCGACGCCGGCTTTCTTGAACTCGCCGAAGTTCGCGCCATTTATGCGTGATTCCTTCTGGGCTCCGAAGCCGACCTTGAGGGCGGAGTAACCGTTGGTCTCGGTGTTGATGCGGCTGACGATGACGTTATCGCCGGCGGCGATCACGGTCACTGGACGCATTTTGCCATTGGCGTCGTAGACGCTGGTCATGCCGATTTTTTTTCCTAAAAGTCCGATGCTCATGTGCGTAGGCTTGCAAAAGGTGAGTGGCGAATAGCGCTAAATCTTGATCGTGATATCCACGCCCGCAGGCAGGTTGAGCTTCTTCAACTCATCGACCGTCTTGGCCGTCGGTTCGATGATGTCGAGGAGACGCTTGTGGGTCCGAATTTCAAACTGATCCATCGACTTCTTGTCGACGTGCGGAGAGCGATTGACCGTAAATTTCTCGATCAGCGTCGGGAGCGGGATCGGTCCCGCCACTCGAGCGCCAGTGCGCTTCGCGGTCTCGACAATGTCGACCGCAGATTGATCGAGCATCCGGTGGTCGAACGCTTTCAGCCGAATACGAATACGTTGCCCGCTGGCCATGTTACTTGGTCTCCTTCTGGTCGAGCACGGCCGCCACGAGTTGCTGCGGGACTTGTTCGAAATGTGACGGCTCCATCGAGTAGCTCGAACGGCCTTTGGAAAGGGAACGGATCGCAGTCGCGTAACCGAACATCTCGGCCAATGGCACTTCGGCCTGGACCATCGTGAGGTTGCCCTTCACTTCGATACTGCCGATTTTGCCGCGGCGGCGATTAAGATCGCCCATAATGTCGCCCTGATATTCTTCCGGGGTCGCGTTTTCGACCTTCATGATTGGCTCGAGCAGGATCGGCTTCGCTTTCTTAAAGGCGTCTTTAACCGCGAAAATTGCGGCGAGTTTGAACGCCATTTCATTCGAATCGACGTCGTGATAGGAGCCGTCCACAATGTCGACGTTGGCGTCGATCACCTGGTAACCGCCTACAACGCCGTTGAGCATCGCTTCTTCGATCCCCTTCTTGCAGGCCGGGATGTATTCCTTCGGGATATTGCCGCCCACGACCTTGTTCTCGATGGTGATACCTTTGCCGCGTTCGTTAGGCTGAACCTTGATGACGACGTGGCCGTACTGACCGCGCCCGCCCGATTGCTTGATCAGCTTGCCCTCACCGTCCGCGGGCGACGTGATGGTTTCGCGATAAGCGATCTGTGGTTTGCCGGAGTTCGCGTCCACCTTGAACTCGCGTAGCATCCGATCACGAATGATCTCGAGATGGAGCTCGCCCATGCCGGCGATGATCGTCTGGCCGGTGTCTTCGTGGGTAAAGACTTTGAAAGTGGGATCTTCCTCGGAGAGGCGCTGCAGAGCCACGCCCATTTTCTCCTGGTCCTGCTTAGTCTTCGGCTCGATCGCCATCGAGATAACAGGGTCGGGGAATGAGGGCGGTTCGAGCAGGATCGGGAAATCTTCGTCGCACAGCGTGTCACCAGTCGTGATGTTCTTAATGCCGACGATGGCCGCGATGTCGCCCGCATAACAGGTGTCGATATCTTCGCGCTTGTCGGCTTGGATCTGGATCAAACGCGAGATGCGCTCGCGCTTATTCGTCCGCGGATTGTAAACGTTGTCGCCTTTGCTCAGCGAACCGGAATAAACCCGGAAGAAAACGAGTTTTCCAACGAACGGATCGCTCCAAAGCTTGAACGCGAGCGAACAGAATTTGC
>JBKJKL010000403.1:0-8068 GCA_046597485.1 Chthoniobacterales bacterium | reverse complement strand
GCGAACTGCCTGCCGTTCCTGATCGAGCAAATCCACCTCGTGCAACCGAAGGTGCTGGTCGCGCTCGGCGCGACTGCGGTTGAAGGCCTGCTCGGTTTGCACGAGCCGATGAGCAGATTGCGCGGCCAGTGGCACACCTTCGAGGAGACACCGCTCATGATCACTTTTCACCCTTCGTATCTGCTCCGGAACCAGACGAACACGGAGAAACGCAAGGTCTGGGAAGACATGCTCCTCGTCCTGGAAAAGCTCGGCCGCCCGATCACGGAGAAGCAGCGGAATTTCTTTCTTTCCGGCGGCGGTTGACGCGGATTGTCAGCGGCCTTGCCAGCCGCGCCGGATCAAGCTGACCGCGATCGCGGCGAGCAGGAGCGCGATCAATTTCGAGACGCCGTTCAGTCCCTGCCGCCCCAGCAGCGCCTCGATGCGGCGCGCGTAGCGGAAGCCCACTTGGACGAGCAGCAAATTGACCACGAGCGAGGCGATCGTGAAAACGACGCCGACGGTGTCGACCAGAATGAGGAGCGCGGTCAGCAGCGCCGGACCCGCGATGAGCGGCATTCCGAGCGGCACGACGCCGAACTCAGTCTCCGCGCTCCGGGCTCGCTCTTCGCCGCCGATCAGCTCGCGACCGGCGAGCCCGAGCAGAATTAATCCGCCCGCGACCTGGAAGTCCGAGACGGTGATCCCGAGCGCAGAAAAAATGAAGCGGCCGAGAAAGATAAAGCCGATCGCAACGCCAAATCCCGTCAGGATGCCGAGCAGGCCCTGCCGCTGGCGCACCGCTCGGGAGGCGTTCGGCGCCAGGCCCATGAAGATGGCGATCAATCCAATCGGATCGATCGCGACGAAGATCGGGATGAACGCGAGGAGCGATTTCTCAAGAAGCGATTGCATGAAATTTCCCGCTGCCAGAAGACGCTACGAACACGTGGAGTCTCGCGCACGAACTCTCTTTGTCATGAAACGCATCCCGCTTTTGTTCAGCCTGCTCCTTTGTCCCGTCGCCTTCGCGGCCGAGACCGCCACGCCGCCGAAAGACGCGCTCGAGTCGATCACGCCCGATGGCCTCCTGAAACACATCAAGGTGCTGGCCTCGGATGAATTTGAGGGGCGCGCGCCCGGCTCGAAGGGCGAGGAACTTTCGATCAAATACATCGCCGAGCAGTTCAAGACGCTCGGGCTGAAGCCGGGCAACCCGGACGGCACCTACCTGCAGGAAGTCCCGCTCGCCGGGATCACGACGGAGCCGAACGCGCAGTTCACGATCAAGGGCGAGCCGATGGAGTTGAAGTTCCCAGACGACTACGTGGCTTCCTCCGCGCGGCTGCAGCAAAAGATCGCGGTCGAGAACTCGGACATTGTCTTCGTCGGTTACGGAATCGTCGCGCCGGAATTCGGCTGGGACGACTACAAGGGCGTGGACGTGAAAGGCAAAACGATCCTGATGCTGATCAACGATCCGCCGATTCCCGATCCGTCGGATCCGTCGAAGCTCGACCCGAAGATGTTCGGCGGACGGGCCATGACCTATTACGGCCGCTGGACCTACAAGTATGAGATCGCGGCCGAGAAAGGCGCGGCCGCCGCAGTCATCATTCACGAGACCGAGCCGGCCGCTTATCCCTACAGCGTGGTCAAGACGAGTTGGTCGAAGGAGAACTTCGAGATCGATCGGCCGAGCAAGAACATGGACCAGGTGCAGGTCCGTTCCTGGATCACGCTCGACGTCGCTAAGAAGCTACTCGCGGAAAGCGGACAGGATTTTGAGAAGCTCAAGCAGGCGGCGGTGAGCAAAGACTTCCGGCCCGTCGCGATCGAAGGGGCGAAGGCGACTTTTCAGATCAAACAGGCCGTCCGCTCGTTCAAGTCGCACAACGTAATCGGGAAGATCGAAGGGAGTGACCCAAAGCTGAAAGACGAGTGGGTCATCTACAGCGCGCACTGGGATCATCTCGGCAAGCACTCAGAGATGGAAGGCGACCAGATCTTCAACGGCGCAGTCGATAATGCCTCCGGCGTAGCCGCCGTCCTCGAGCTCGCGGAAGCGCACATGAAGCTGCCGAAACCAACGAAGCGCTCGGTCCTCTTCATGGCCACGACGGCGGAGGAAGCCGGCCTGCTCGGCGCGAAATACTACGCGGAGCACCCGCTTTATCCGAACGAGAAGACGCTGGCAGATATCAACATCGACAGCATGAATGTCTGGGGCAAAGCGAGCGACATCGAGGATACGAGCGCGGGCTTTACCACCCTGAGCGACCAGCTCGCGACTGCGGCCAAGACGCAAAACCGCACGGTCAGTGCGCCGGCCCGGCCGGAAAAAGGAAGCATCTATCGCGCGGATAATTTTGAGTTCGCAAAGGCGGGCGTGCCGGTGCTCTACATCGGAAAAAATGTCCGCCTTCTCTCCCGCACGGGGGATGGTCCGCTCCGCTCGGACGAGTTCGACCTGAAGGATTACCACCAGGTCACCGACGAAGTGAATTCCGATTGGGACCTGAGCGGCGCCGCACAGGATGTGCAGTTGCTCTTCGCTGTCGGCACCGAAGTGGCAGACACGGAGAAGTGGCCGGAGTGGAAGCCGGGCAACGAGTTCAAGCCGAAGCGCGACGAGGCGCTGAAGCGCGCAAATAAGCCGTAGGCGCGCGGGCTCGGATCAGGCCCACGGAAGGGCGCAGCGTTGCGGAACGGAACGTTCTCGGCGAGTGATTCCGCTTATGAATTTCCGCACCTTCCTGCTATTGCTCGTGCTGCTCGGCGGCACTACTGGAGCCCGAGCCCAGTGGCCCTGGTCGAAGCCAAAACCGACGCCCACCCCGGTCCGCAAGGCGCTCCCTCCGCGTCCGGTCCGCAACATCTCCCCCACTCCGCCGCCGCGGCCGACGCCGGCCCCGACGCCAATGGTTGCGCTGCCAAATTACGACGAGGCCACTAGCACGCGGCTCCAGATTTTTCTCGATAACCACAACTTCGGCCCAGGCAAAATCGACGGACAGATCGGCGAGTTTTTCCGGAAGGCACTCCTCGCTTACAAGCGCGCGAACCACCTGCCGGAAAGCGGCGCGGTCGATGCCTCGTTCCTCGCAGAAGTGCCGCAGCCTTTTACCACGTGGACGATCCCGCCTGAGGCGGAAAACTTCATCGGCGCGACGCCCTCGAAGCCATCGGAACAGGCTAAGCTGAAGGCGCTGAAATACGGTTCGCTCCTCGAACTGATCGGCGAGCGCTTTCACGCCGCGGAGGCGTTCGTGCGCAAGCTCAACCCGGGCATAAACCTCGACCAACTGAAGCCGGGCGACACTGTGCGGGTGCCAAACGTGAATCCATTCAAGATCGAGGAACTGCACGAGGGCTTCATGCCGGAGAAGCCGGAACTCGCCGGCCGGAAAGTGATCATCGACACGCACGAGCGCTTCCTTGAAATCCACGACGGCGACAAGCTGGTCGCGGAATTCCCGATCACACCGGGCTCGAAGACGCTCCCCGCCCCGATTGGCGTCTGGAAGATCCTCGGGATCGCGACCCTGCCCTGGTTCCGCCACGACGAGGGCGTCCTGAACGCCGGCGTGAAGACGGACAACTTCTTCAATCTCCCGGCCGGTCCGAACAATCCGGTTGGCGTTCTCTGGATGGGCTTGAACAAGCCGCATGTGGGCGTGCACGGGACGAATAATCCCGAGACCATCGGCCGGGCCGCGAGCCACGGCTGCATTCGCACTGCCAACTGGGACGCAGCGCGGATCAAAGAGCTGGTGACCAAGGGCTGTACGGTCGAGATTTTCTAGCGCGCGGAACTTACAGGGCGAGTCGAGAGAGCCTTCCGGAGTTAAAACTCGTCGGGATGACTTACACTTCCAACTCTGGAGGGGTCCGGCCTGCGCTCGTTAGAAAATAAATCCGCGGAGCTAAATGGCAACCGCAGCAGGGTTTACAGCGGGGCGGTTTGTTCCACCTAGACACTAGGCATTTCGGCTGCTATCCCGGCGAGCACCCCTTATGAACTATTTCTCCCGTCTTTCCTGCGCAGCTTTAATGCTGGCCCTTGCCTCCTTCAGCGCCAGTGCAGCCCCTTTCGCCAACGGAAGTTTCGAGACAGGCACACCGACTAACGGTCTGCTTTCGACCGGCGATTCCACGTCGATCCCCTCATGGGTTGTCGGAGGAACTACTTCCACGATTGAATTCAATTCCCCTGGCTTTAACGGGCAAAACGCCCAACAAGGCAGCAACTTCATCAGCTTCGGACACAACACTACGACCGGGGGCACCCTGTCGCAGACCTTCACGACTGTCATCGGGACGGTTTACACCGTGAACTATTTCGTTAGTCGCATTCAAGGTGGCGCATCTGCACAGGCCATGAGCGTTATGGCGCTGGATGCAGTGAGCTCAAGCGTGCTCAATCTCGCCGCCACAACAATCCCAGCAAATAACAATGTCTGGACGGCGGGCACTGCGCTTGTCTTCACCGCAAGTTCCACTTCGACAACGTTGCGCTTCACCGACACGACCGCGGTCGGCGGAGGCGGTGACTCCAACTGGGCGCTCGACAATGTCACGGTGAACGGAGTAGCCGCCCCCACGGCGGGAGTGCCCGACAACGGAAGCACCATCTACCTCCTCGCTCTCGCTGCGACGGCTGTCGCACTCGCCGGCCGCTTCGTGCCGCGCCGGGCGCGCCTCTAACCGGGTACTAATCGCCTGCGGCCACGCGCTTGTCTGTTCGGCCGCAAGCAGAAGCGGCTCCGTCTGTTCGTTCGGACGGAGCCGTTTTGCGTTGCACGCGACCGAACTAAAGCGGACCGCAGCGATCGGCGAAATCGCCGTGTCCAATGTGCCGCTTGTACTCCGCGCTCTCGCACGGCAGGGAGAGTGTCTGCTGTCGCTTGTGACATAGGCCGCAGAGCGACGGGACACCGCTTACCGGGACCATGGCGAAGGCATGCGTCTCACCATGTTGGACGCCAGTCCCGACGATCGTGCCGTTGTCACTGATACCGACCGCGGACGACGAGGTGTTCATCACAAGATCCCACCCGGAGTCACTCGGAATCAAATCGGCCAACCGGTAGGTAATCGTGCCGTCGTAGAGAAACGGAATCGTTAATCCGGAGGAGGCGGTGCCCACGGCCCACCCGGAAGTGTTGACCGACCGTGCCACGCCTTCGGTCGCACCGATCGGAAGAGGAATCGCGTGCAGTTGTCCCGCGACCGAGGCGATGAACGGCAGCCCGGGGCCTTGGTTGAGCATGCTGGATCCAACGATCGCGCCGTCCTCGTTCCCTCCGAAATTGATGGCGCCGTTCATCCCTGTCGAAAGGCCAAATGCTTCCGACGAGCTGTCACCGTTTTGGATAACGCCGATGTCGTAAATCTGATAGCGCGGCGGCTCAGCCAACGCACCCGCCGCTCGCTCAGCGCAAAAGATTTTTCGCGCGGATTCGCGCGGTCGCGCGTCTAGGCTGGTGAGAACACCCGCATGGACGCCGCTGACCGAGATATTTACCGCGCCGCGATCGGAGGAGATCGCGAGGCTTTCGAGCTGGTCATCCGCGCGCACAGCCGCGCCCTCTTCGCCATTGCCTACGGAGTGCTGCAGGAGCGAGCGGAAGCGGAGGACGTCGTCCAGGATGCGTTCTTGAAAGCGTGGCAAGCGCGCTGGCGGATGCGCGACCCGGAAAAATTTCCCGCCTGGCTGGCGACGATCGCGCGACACCGCGCTCGTGATGTCGCCCGCCGCCGGCGCGACTCCGCGTTCGTCGAAGAACTCGAAGAGATCGCCGACGACGCCTCCGCCGATCAGGACCAACTCGCCCGCGAAGCCTACCTCAACAGCCAAGTCCACTGTGCTCTCGCCGTCTTGCCCGAAACGCATCGCATCGCCGTCACCCTCCGCTATTTCGACGCGCTCGATTATGCGACCATCGAGCAGACCCTCGGCCTAACGAACGGTGCCCTTCGCGGCATTCTGGGCCGCGCCCTCCAAAGCATGCGCAAGCGCCTCCAACCCGCGCTGGCCTCACTGGATTAACCGCCATGCCAACCATTCACGATGACATCGAACCGTGGCTGGCCGCCGCCGTGCACGACCAGCTTTCGCGCGAGGAAGCAGACCAGTTCGAGGAACACCTCGCGTGCTGCGAGACCTGCCGCGCCCTTTACGCAGAGGAAAAAACCATGAGCAAAATGATCGCAGCCACCCTTGAAGAGGCGAAACCCGACCTCGCCTTCGAACAACGTATCGTCACCGGCTTCCGCCGAGGCGCGCCGGAGCGGAGCGGTTTCCTCGCCGGGCTCGGCACCCTGATGCAGCTGCGCGCCACGCAGCTGACCGCGGTCGCGGCCCTGCTCCTCGCCATGGTGCAGATCGGCCGGATTTACACGCACGAAGCCAGCCCGCGCGCGCGGGCCGCCGTCTCGAAGGAGCGTGACGAAGTCATGGTCGCCAGCACCGCCGCGCCCCTGCCGCGCGGGATTGCGGCCGGCCAGCGGGACGCGGCTTCGGCTTCCATCCTAAGTGAGGTGCAGATAGCCGAAAGCGCAGCACGCGGGACCAACGAAGTGCGCATGAAAGCGGCCCGTACCCAAAAAGCCATGGACCAGGCGACCGTCTCCATGGCAGCGCCCGAAACCACCGCGCCAAGCGAAGCCTCCGCGATGGAGATCTCGCCAGAACCGCCGCCACCGTCGCAGGCTGGCGCGCCGATCGACGCGAACCGCAAGCTCGTCCGCAACGCGCAAGTCGAACTCGAAATCATCGCGTTTGACGATGCGGTGCAGAAAATCACCGCCCTCGCCGCAGAAGGCCGTGGCTACATCGCGACGAGCAGCTCGGAGAAGCAAGCGAATGGCAAACTGCGCGGCGAAGTCGTCGTCAAAGTGCTGCCGGAAACCCTGGACGCGTTCCTCTTGAAACTCCGCGGCTTGGGCGAACTGAAGAACCAGACGCTCGGCACGGAAGACGTCACGAAGCAATACTTCGACACCGATTCGCGGCTGAAGAACGCGCGCGTCATGGAGACTCGCCTGATCGACATTCTCAAGACGAAGAGCAACAAGGTCGCCGACCTGCTCGAGGTGGAGAAGGAACTCGGGCGCGTCCGCCAGACGATCGAGGAAATGCAGGGCGCGCTCAAATACATGGACGCGCAAGTCGCCTTTGCCACCGTCACGATCACACTTTCGGAAAAAGACATGGACCTGCCGGCCGCGTTCCTTTTGAAACGCCGCGCCACGCTGGCCCTCTTCTCGACCGACGTGGAGAAAACCTTCGTCGAGGTGAAAGGCGTGATCGACGGCGCGAAAGCGCAGATTTCCTCCTCCACCCTCGACCGCGACAGCGCAGGCGAAGCGACCGCTCACCTCACGCTCCTCATTGTGCCGGAGGAGGCGGACGCGTTGATCGAGCGCATCAAGGGCATGGGACGGGTGCAAAATTTCAATGAGCAAACCGACCGCGTCGCGCAAGGCGGCAGCGGGATGGCGCAGGGCGCGAAGGTGGAGCGCGACAAGGTGCAGTTGAGCGTGACCATCTCGCGCAATGAGCAGGAGCCTGCCTTCCAGACGACCTCGCTCCGCATCCTCACTTCCGGCGTGGCGGAAAAGGTCGCGCGCTTGAAGGAAAACGCTGCGAAGAGCGGCGCGGAGATCCGCAGTTCTTCCTTCAACCGGAACCCGGATGGGGAGGAAGTTGGCTTCGTCACCCTGCGGCTGCCGATGAAAAACTATCCGGCGCTTATGAGCTCGCTCGACGAGCTGGGGAAAGTCAAAGACGTGAGCATCCAGCGCGAAGATCGCCGCGGCGTGATCAACGAGGCGACCGCGCCGGCCGACGTGACCATTCGCATCTACAGTCAGCCGAATCTGGTCGCGGATGAGGGCGGACTTTTTGCGACCGTGCGCCGGACGCTCGCCCAAGGCGTCTCCGCACTGATGTGGAGCCTGCGCATGATCGGAGTGGCGATCGCTTTCCTCGCGCCGTGGGCACCGCGAGCGCGAGTATCCACGGCGCGAGGAAGGCGATCGCCACTCCGATCATGCGCAGGCTCCACATCAGCGCGGAGGC
>JBKJKL010000317.1:0-4335 GCA_046597485.1 Chthoniobacterales bacterium | reverse complement strand
ATATCGACTGCGATGGGCTCGATCTTCCGCGTCTCTGCACCCGCGCTGCTCGCGTTTTTCTCGAGGAAATGGTTCACGAGCAGCGGCACATCCTCCAGCCGATCGCGCAACGCCGGGATCTCGATCGGGATGACAGCGAGACGGTAGTAAAGATCTTCGCGGAACGTCCCGTCCTTCATCTTCGGATGGAGCGGTTCGTTCGTCGCCCCGACGACGCGCACGTTCACCGGTGAACTCTTATTGTCGCCGACGCGACGCACTTCGCGCTCCTGCAGGACGCGCAGGAGTTTCGTCTGCAATGAGGTCGCCATCGAGTTGACCTCATCCAGGAAAATCGTGCCGAGATTCGCCTCCTCGAATAGGCCGCGTTTGTCTGCAACCGCACCGGTGAAGGCACCTTTCTTATGACCGAACAATTCGGACTCGAGCAGGTTCTCCGGGAGCGCACTGCAATTGATCGCGACAAAGGGATGATGCTGCCGGTTGCTATTGAAGTGGAGCGCGCGCGCAACGAGCTCCTTGCCGGTGCCGCTCTCGCCCTGGATCAACACCGTGCTGTCGGTGTTCGCGACCTTATTCACCAGGTTGTAGACGTTCTGCATCGCCTGGCTCGTGCCGATAATGTTCTCGAAACGATACTTATTCTTAAGCTCTTTCCGCAGGTAGCTGACCTCTCCGACCGCGGCTTGGAAATCGAGTGCCTTCTGGATACGCGTCTGGAGCTCATCGATCTTGAAGGGCTTGAGCACATAATCCGTCGCGCCCATCTTCATCGCTTCCACCGCGGTCTCGGTTGAGCCGTAGGCCGTGATCAAGATGACCGCGGTCGAGCGGTGCTTGTCGCGAATATGGCGGAGGACATCGAAGCCGCTCATCGTCTCCATCTTGATGTCGGAGATGACGACCTGGGGCTCGATTGCATCGATCTGCTCAAGCGCGCGCGAAGGCGAGTTAAACGGGAAGACTTGATGCCCTTTTTCCCGGCAAAGGGTGACGATGACCTCAACCATCGCCGGCTCGTCGTCTATAATGATAATCTTGGCCATATTCGCAGGGCGGAGAATAGTTTCAGATATGAGAAACGCAACGCAGGAAAGAGAATCTACCTAGGTAAATCCACCTTTCCGTGAAGCATTCTCCATGCGACTCGGCCCTTGAATTTCAACACTTTCTCCAGTTCGCTGGCGTCCTCCGTTCGATACGGAATCGTGATCAGGTCGGCCAGGAATCCGCTCCGGATTCGACCGAGGGTCTCGGCTTCGCCGAGGGCGGCCGCGGCGCGGGTGGTCACCATCGCGACAATTTCACCCGCCTCCATCGTCGCGTTTTTGGCGGCAAAGGCTCGCATCTCTGCAAAGAGGCTCAGGTCGTCATTACTCGCTAGGCTGTCGGTCCCGAGCACGATGTTGAAGCCGAGATCGCGCAACCGCGCGTAGGCGAAAGGCACATGACGAAAATAGCCGTGGCTCCGCGGACAATGGACGATGTGAAACTTCGGCGCCCGCTCGAGAAGCGCAAAGTCGTCGTCGGACAACTCGTTTAAGTGCGCCACGAGCCAACGTTCGTTCAGCGTTCCGTAGCTTGAGAGGAGCGCGAGCGGTGTTTGCCTTCCACAATCCGACATCGGCCGTCCGATCTCGCGCATGAAATCATGGAGCGGCCCAGCAGCATCGCGGAACATCGCCATCTCTTCGCGCGATTCCGCGAGGTGGGTCGTCGCGCGCAGTTTGCTGTCGCACAGGCGCGCGGCCGTCTGCTGATACAGCGCGGCCGACGCAGTGTAAGGCGCGTGTGGCGCCAGATGACAGCCGGCCGGCAAGGTAACGGGCGTCCGCACATCGATCATCTCGGCGAACCAGCGCAGCCGCATCCTCTCCTTCGGCACCCGCGGGATGAGCTGCGGAAACGCTTCCAGATTCGCGATCGTGGTGGTCCCAAATTGCGCCGCCTCCTCCAGCCCGCTCGCAATCGAGCGCAGATAATCGTCCTCCGTCCACGCAGTCTTCTGCGCGTTGATCGCGCGGATCCAGGCGGTGAAGGAATGCGGCCGCGGGATCGCCCCGCGCATCGCGGTGTAATCGAGATGGCAATGCCCGTTGATCAGCCCCGGGAGCAGAATGCTGTCTCCGAGATCGACCACCTCCTCGTCCGCTTCCGGCACGAGTCCATGACCTACGTCTGCAACCCGCTCGCCGCGGACGCGGACCTCGCCATCGACAAGCGGTGCGCCATCCATCGTCAGAACGCGGCGCGCGCGGAGGATCATCGCGCTTTGACGATATTGCGCGCTTCGGCCACGAGGAGGTTGCACGCTTCCTGGCACAAGAGCGGGAGCATTGCCTCGCCGCGACCGGTCTGGTCAAAGGCCGGATCAAACTTTGTCGACGGTAGCTTGCTGGTAGCAGCATTCCCGTCGCGATCGCGTGCCCAAAGAATTGTGCGCAGGCAACCGCCGTCGGAGCGGCAAAATTTCGCGATCAGGTCGTCGGCCTCGTCGTCACTTAGCTTGCCCGCGACGCGATACATCCCGGTCTGGCGTTCGAAAGTCGCGCGCAGCGGCGTGGTCGTGAGCTCCTCCCTCCGCGCGGCGGCCAGTGCCGCCAATCGTCCCGGATAGAAAAGTTCCAGCGCCAAGCGCGTTTCTCGTAGCCCTGGCAAAAGGAGCCGCCAGCCATGACGCAGGTTCGGCGCTGTCTTCAGCGGCCGATATTTCCCGGAGTCGTCGTGACGAGCGATCGCGGTGGCGTCCTCCGCGTCGGAATAACTTATCAACTCCGCGCGTCCTTCGTCCTCGCGATGGCAAAGTTCGAAGGCACCGTTCGCATTGCGCTGGCCGAGAATTTCGCCGATTCGAAACGGCGTCGTTTCCAGCCAGGCGTCGATCACTTAAAAGCCTGCCCCATCAGCATGGCCACGCGCTCCAGCACTTCGCGATCGTCTTTCGTGAAGGCCTTCAGCACCTCGCTTTCTGCCACGATGACGCCGACCACTTTTTCCGAGCGGCTGGCGATTGGCACGACGATTTCCGATTTCGTGCTGTGGAAAGTCGGGAGGTAACGCGCATCCTGGCGCACGTCGTCCACCACGATCGTCGTCGCGGAGTCGACCGCCGCGCCGCAGAGCCCCTGCGTCGCGGGGAATTCCGGATAACAAGGCGCTTCATCATCGCTCCCGGCGACGATGACGAGATTCCCGCGGATGAGTTTGTAGACGCCGACCCACCGCCAGCCGCGTGCGCCGCAGATCACTTCCAGCATCTTCTTCACGTCGCTCGTCCCGTTCGCGCCGGCCAGAATCAACGTCCCCAGCTCCTGCAGCATCTTGATCGTCGCGGGGTCTTTCATGCCGTTACTCCTGTTTCCGTGGGGTTGTTCGCAAAGGCCTCGACCTGCTCGAGGATGACATCGGCAAAACGCGGATCGGTCCCAATGGAGCGCGCGTAATAGAGCGCGCGGCCGTGCAGCTGATGCGGATTGCGTTCGAAGACATGGTCATTGCTCTCGAAGCCAAGCAACACCGGGATGTCCTCGTAACTATGCAGACCATCCGAGATGAAAAACGGTACGACCACGACGTTCGGAGTCCCAGTGAGCTTCGCCCAGTCGGCAATGAATGGCGCCTCCTCCATGTAGGTGCCCAAGACCGCGGCGTAACGGCTGCGCGCGCGGATCGCTTCCACCTCGCGCTTGGCGGCGACGGCACTGTTGTCGTTCAAGCCCGTGCCATGGCCCACGATGAGCAGGCTTGTCTCCTCCTCTGGCACGCCGGGCGCGATCTGCGCGGCGCGCTGCAGCAGCAGATCCGTCATGAGCGGATGGCTCCCGACCGGCGCACAATATTTCCAGCGCTGCCCGTTCACTCGTTCCGTCACCGAGCCATCGAGCTCTAGCTCACGCGGGATGATCGTGCGGGTGAAGTAGCCTTCGCTGATGAAGTTCGGGACCACGTAAACTTCCCGAATGTGCGGCTCTTGGAAAAGGTAGAGCGCGTCGCGCAGGCTCGGCTCCTCTTTCCAGAAGCAACAGGCCACCTCCGCGAAAAGCCCGCGGCGCCTGATCTCCTTCGCATGCTCCAAAGACGGGAAGCTGGAATCCGGGTTCACGGTCGACCCGTGGCCCACGATCAATAACCCTGCGTTGCTGAAGCCAGCCTTCATTCGCATCGGCACTTAAGACCAGCTTTGCGGCAGTGTCATCCCAGCCGCCGACCCGGCTCCGGTTGCGTCTGTCACCCGAAGGCTGCAAACTTTTCCCATGCGCTTCCGCACCTATAAGAACACCGACCTCAAAGTGAGCGAAGTCGGCTTTGGCCTCTGGACCATCTCCACCGGCTGGT
>JBKJKL010000286.1:0-8654 GCA_046597485.1 Chthoniobacterales bacterium | reverse complement strand
ACAAGGCGCAGTTGCTCACCTTGACCGCGCCCGAGATGACAGCGTTGATCGGCGGCATGCGCGTTCTGAACACCGCGGGCGGGATGAAGCACGGTGTCTTCACCGATCGCCCCGAAGCCCTAACGAACGATTTCTTCGTTAACCTGCTCAGCATGGCGACGGAATGGAAGTCGGTCTCGGATGACTCGCGCCTCTTCGTTGGCCTCGACCGCAAGACGGGTGAACCGCGCTGGAGCGGCACGCGTTACGATCTTGTCTTCGGCTCCAACGCCGTCCTGCGCGCCCTCGCGGAAGTCTATGCGAGCGCCGACGGTGAGAAAAAGCTGGTGCACGACTTCGTCGCCGCCTGGGACAAGGTGATGAACCTCGACCGCTACGACGTCGCGGCGGCGGCTTGAGCGCGAGTTCGTAAGCGGCCTATCATCACCAGTGGCGCGGCTTGAAAATAGCCATGGCTAGGCTTCCGGCAAAGAGTGGGCAATGAGTGCTCCGGGATACTTGGGGATGGCTTTTCTCGGCTCGGAGGTTCTGCTTTCCATCATGCGGCGTTCGCGCGGCACGGGGGTCCGGCAGGATCGCAGCACGCTGCGCATCCTTTGGCTGGTGATCGCGGTCAGTGTCGGCGCGGCGATCTATCTAATGATCCACGCTCGCGGCGCGACCTTGCCGTGCGCGAAGTTCTTCGCCTGGCTTGGCTTCGGGTTGTTTGTCCTTGGTCTGGTCGTGCGCTGGTGGGCGATCATCGTGCTAGGTCGGTTCTTTACCGTGGATGTGCAGATCGAGCCGGACCACCAGTTAGTGCAGCGCGGGCCGTATCGGCTGGTGCGGCACCCCTCCTACACTGGTGTCTTGCTCGCCTTCCTCGGCTTCGGCCTGACGCTGGGGAACTGGGCGGCTTCACTCGCGCTGATGGTGCCGTTGTGGTTCGCGTTCGGTTACCGGATGCGAGTGGAGGAGGAAGTGCTCGCGGGCGCGCTGGGCGAGAGCTATCGCAGCTATCAGCGGCGGACGAGGCGACTTATCCCGGGAGTCTATTAAACGACAAAGCCGCGGGGAGCATGGCTCACCCCCGCGGCTTGGTCGGAATCGAAACAGCTAGGCCCGCGACTTATCCTTTGGCGTCGTCCTCATCATCTTTGTCGTCGCTGTCGGCGTCGTCACCGGCCGGCTTGATCGACTTCACGATCGCGTCGCGCGCGGGCGCGGTCTTTTTGTCGGTCTTGTCGCTGCAGATCGCAGTCATGACGTAGTAATCCTTGTCGTCGGCGGGCGAGAAGATCACGACCTGCCAGAAGGCGTCTTCGTTATCCGCGTCCTTGCCTTTGTATTCGGTGCCGAAGGCCTTGATGTCGCCAAGGTCCATCGCAGCCGGCGGCGCGGTGACGGTGGCGCCTTCCTTTAGCTTAAAAACTTTCGCAGCGGCCGCGGCGAGATTCGGCAGCCCGGCCTTCGCGGTCTTCGCGTCGTGCACGTCAGTCACCTGCTGGAAAAGGAACGCGGCGTCGTCCTTGGTGGTCAGCATGAGGGCGCCGTTATCGCGCTTCATGCCCCATCCTTCCGGGACTTCCACGGTGAAGGCGGGATCCTTTTCCGGATAGGAAGCCGTCTCGGCGCGGAGCGGTGCGGCGGCTGCCACGAGCAGGCCAAGGGTGAGAGTGCGAGTGAGAAACGAGCGAATAAGCATGGCGGCGATTTAGGAGAGAGCCCCGACTCGCGCAAGCGTTCTCTTTGCCGCTCTCCGCCCCGCCGCCGCGAGATGAGGCAGCGCGGTGGCAAATGCCTTGCTCTCGAAGGGGGAACCGTGCGATTTGCCACTCCGATGAAATTCCTCCTGTTCCTTTGTCTCATCCTGCTCGCGGGGTCTGCACCGGTTACACGGGCTGCGGCGGCCAAGGGAGAAATCGAGTGGGAGCTGGACGCGAACATGGACCGCCAGCTTTTCCCGGCGCTCCTGATCGCGACCGCCACGCAGCGGCCGGAGGATGACGGCAGCGAGCCGGATCCGCTCCTGCTCGGCGATCCCTACGGCTCAGTCGGCGTCTCGATCACGGTGCCGGGTGCGAAGAGCAAGGTGCAGGTGACGGTGCAGGAGAACAGCGTGATGCATCGCAGCACCTGGGAAGGCGTTTTGGAGAAGTCCGGCACGCAGTATTACGTGGCGCCGAGGGTCAACTACAACTTTGAGGCCCTGCGCCGCGTGCATGGGCAGGTGCCTTTGAATGTCACCATGACCGTGGAAGTGAACGGGAAGAGCCTGGGCGAGAAGACGCAGACCCTGACGCTGCGCACGATTAACGATTGCCCCTTCGCCGTCTCGGAAGCGGAGGAGACAATCGACGACGAGCGCGACACGACCAAGAAAGGCCTGAAGGAAGTGAGCGAATCCGGGGACGAAGAAATTGCTGCGGCTGATGACGAAGATAGCGATGAGGCACCGTCGACTGATGACGAGGCAAGCACTGCGGATGAGCCAGCAGAGGACTACACCGACATGGGCTGGATGTTTGCGGCTTATGTGAACGAGAACAGCCCGATCGTGGACACGATTCTGAAGGAAGCGCTCGCGACCAAGATCGTGGACAGCTTCGCCGGCTACCAGAAAGGGCCGGAGGGTGTCGCGCTGGAACTGTTCGCGATCTGGACCGCGCTGCAAAACCGCGGGATTAAATATAGCAACGTCACCACGACGCCGGCCGAGTCGCGCACCGTCTACAGCCAAAACGTGCGCTTCCCGGATGAATCAATCACGCTCGAGCAGGCGAACTGTGTGGATGGCAGCGTTCTCTTCGCCTCCATCCTACGGAAGCTAGGCCTGCGCGCTTTTCTCGTGACGGTGCCGGGTCACATGTTCATGGGCGTGTATTTGAAGCCGGAGGGCGAGGAACGCGTCGGTCTCGAGACGACGATGATCGGCACGCGCGAGGACGAGGAAAAGGAAGCGCTCAAGTTGATGGACGGCCTGGGCGAGCTGCGTGGGAAGCTCGACAAGAAAGTGGCGCAGAGCGTGGCTTGGAAAACATTCGCGACCGCGCTGGCGCTCGGGACGCAAAACCTGGAGAAGAACGCGAAGAAGTTTGAGGCGGAGAACGAGCCGCAATACCAGGTGACCGACATCGACGACGCGCGGCACGATGGGATTATGCCCATCGCCTACTTGAAGGAATAAGCCGAGGCCGAGGCGCGGAGTTGACCTTTCGCGCGGCGGTCCCTACACCTCGATCCGATGAGTGACGCGAAAGCCGGTGCGGTAGTACAGCCATATTTGTTCTTCGGCGGGCAATGCGAAGAGGCGATCGAGTTTTATCGAAAAGCGATCGGCGCGGAGGTTGAGATGATGATGCGTTTCAAGGAGAGCCCGGAACCGCACGCGGGCTTGCCGGAATGTTTCGGCGATAAGGTGATGCACGCCAGCTTCCGCGTTGGGCAGACCACCTTGATGGCCTCGGATGGACGCTGTGACGGGCCAGCGCAATTCGATGGATTCTCGCTCTCGCTCACGGTGCGGGATGAAGCGGAAGCGGAGCGGATGTTCAACGCCCTGGCCGAGGGCGGCCTCGTCACGATGCCGCTCGAGAAGACTTTCTGGGCATCGAAGTTCGGCATGGTGCAGGACCGGTTCGGCGTCGGCTGGATGGTCTCGCTGCCGCCGACCACACCGTAAAGCGCTCCCGCCTGCGCTGGGGAAAATTGTTAACGGCGTGTAAACGTGCTTCGCGGTGCGCCCGCGCTCCGATAGTTCTCATCGACGTCCCGCTATGAAACGCTTCTCGTTTGCCCTCGCGGCCCTCTTCGCTTCCACCTTCGCCTCTCTCGCGCAGAATGGTGTGCTCGATGTCTCGACTCTCGCGCAATACGCGAACCAGCCAAAGCCGGCCTACATCACCAAGAGCAACACGCCGGGCACGAACCTGATCACCGACGCGGGCGCAACGCTCGGGCGCGTCCTCTTTTACGACAAACGCCTCTCGCGCAACAACACGATCAGCTGCGCCTCCTGCCACCGGCAGGCCTTTGCTTTCAGCGATCCCGGGCTGGCCAGCACCGGGGTGGCCGGGTCGACCCCGCGGCATTCCACCCGGCTGGTCAACGCGCGCTTCGGGACGGAGACGCATTTCTTCTGGGACGAACGCGCGCTCACGCTCGAGGCGCAGACGACGCAGCCGATCCAGAACTTGATCGAGATGGGCTTCAGCGGAACGAGCGGCGACCCGGCCCTGGCCGATTTGATCCTGCGGCTCTCGGCGATCTCCGATTACCGGACGCTCTTCACGATTGCCTTTGGCAGCGCAACGATCGACGAGACGCGCATCCAGCGCGCCCTCGCGCAGTTTGTGCGCAGCATTCAATCGTTCGACTCGCGCTACGACGCGGGTCGCGCGCAGACCGGCGATAACAATCCGTTTCCGAATTTCACCGCCGCGGAGAACGCAGGAAAGACGCTCTTCCTGAATGCTCCGCCGCAAGGGGGTGCGGGTTGCGCGGGTTGCCATCGGCCGCCGGAGTTCGACATCGATCCGGGCAGCCTGAACAACGGCGTCATCGGAATTCTCGGCGCCAGCGGCACTGACCTGACCGTGACGCGCTCGCCCTCGCTACGGGACATGCTTGGACCGGGCGGCACTTCGAATGGGCCGTTCATGCACAACGGCGCGCTCGCGACACCCTTGCAGGTGGTGAACCACTACAACGCGATCCCGGCGATCAACAGCAACCTCGACCCGCGCCTGCGCCCCGGTGGCCAGCCGCAGAACCTGAACCTGTCGCAGACGCAGAAGGACAACCTCGTTGCTTTCATGCTTACCCTGACCGGCTCGAGCGTTTACACGACGCCGAAGTGGTCGAGCCCCTTCAACGACACGGATAACCTATCGCTTTACGTCATGGCGCGCACCGGCCCGACAATCACGCGCAACGCTAACGGCACCGCCACTCTGGCTGTGAAGGCCGCGACCGGCTTGCAGTATCAACTGCAATCGTCGACCGACCTCAACAGTTGGTCGACGCAGGGAACGCTCACGCCGGATGCGGGCGGCAACCTGACTGCAACCGTCTCGACGACTGGTCCTGTCTTCTACCGCTTCGCCTACAACGCGCCGTAAGCGCTGCCCCAGACGCAAACCGTTTGCGTTATAGAGGCCGCTGTCCCACTTATGCGGACGATGACGGCCGAGAAGCAGAATGACCCGCAGCGGATGGAGAAGATCGTCAGCCTCTGCAAACGGCGGGGTTTCATCTTCCAATCCAGCGAGATCTACGGCGGGTTAAACGGCGTCTGGGATTTCGGTCCGCTCGGCGTGGAGCTGAAACGGAACCTGAAGGACTACTGGTGGCGCACCATGGTGCACGAGCGCGAGGACGTGGTCGGGCTCGACGGCGCGATCATCACCCACCAGGCCGTCTTGAATGCGAGCGGCCACGTCGGTGGTTTCTCGGACCCGATGGTCGACTGCCGGACATGCAAAGCGCGGCTCCGCGCCGATCAGATTCCGGAAAAGAACGGCACCAAGCAGTGCCCGAATTGCGGTGGGAAAGACCTGACCGAGGAGCGCTCCTTCAACCTCATGCTCCGCACTCATCTCGGTGCGACGGAGGATGAATCATCCATCGCCTACCTCCGCCCGGAAACCGCGCAGACAATCTTCGTGCAGTTCCGCAATGTGCTCGACACCTCGCGCAAGAAGTTGCCCTTCGGCATCGCGCAGATCGGGAAAGCATTTCGGAACGAGATTAACCCGCGCAACTTCATCTTCCGCTCGCGCGAGTTTGAGCAGATGGAACTGGAATACTTCTGCTCGCCCGAAAAGGGGATGGAACTGCTCGATTACTGGCTCGAGGAACGGCTCAAGTTCTACGAGAACATCGGCATCCCGCGCGCGAAGCTTCACGTCCTCAATGTCCCGGAGGCGGACCGCGCCTTTTATTCGAAGGGCACCTACGACATCGAATATGAGTTTCCGTTTGGCGTGCAGGAGCTGGAAGGCGTCGCCTATCGCACCGATTACGATCTGACGCAGCACCAGATCGGCAGCGGCAAGTCGCTCGATTATTTTGACGAGGAAACGAAGGTCCGCTTCGTCCCGCACGTGATCGAGCCGAGCGCGGGCGTTGATCGCACTTTGCTCGCGCTCATTTGCGAGGCCTTCGCCGAGGAGACGGTCACAGACGAAAAGGGGAAGGCGGAGACGCGGACGGTCTTGAGGTTCCATCCGCGGATGGCGCCGATCAAGGTCGGCATTTTCCCTCTCCTGAAAAACAAGCCAGAGCTGGTCGCGAAAGCGCGTGAAGTACACGCCTTGCTCAAGCCGCACATGATGGCCTTCTACGATGAGTCGGGCGCGATCGGCCGGCGCTATCGCCGACAGGATGAAGCGGGCACGCCGTTTGGCGTCACGATTGATTTCGAGACGCTCGGCGAACGCGGCGACGAGTTGCGCGACACCGTTACGCTGCGGCATCGCGACTCGATGCAGCAGGAGCGGGTGAAGATCGCGGACCTGCTCGGGCTGCTCCTTCCGCAGATTCGCTAGCGGCGCGACGCGTGGCCAGTCACGAACCTCAGACTACACAAGTCTGCCAGCCGTCGCTTACGTGACCGCCGTCTTTCATCGGCTTGGGCGCGCAGCAGTGCTCGCCCTGTTCTTTCTTGCCTGGCCAGTCGCGGCGGAACAACCGTGGACCGTTTTGAAAGACTGCCGGCTTTTGCCTAACGAGTCGAACGACGGGGACAGCTTCCACGTTTCGGCCGGCGGCCGGGAATACATCTTCCGCCTCTACTTCGTTGACGCCGCGGAGACGGACGAATCAATCGCCGGTCGCGTCGCCGAGCAGGCGCAATATTTTCATCTCAACACCGCGCAGACCTTGCAGGCCGGCACGCTGGCGAAGCAATTCACGACGGGAAAATTGGCGCGGCCGTTCGTCGTCCGCACCTGCTTGCAGGATGCGATGGGGCGAAGCGCGTTGCCACGTTTCTATGCCTTCGTCGGCACTGCGGAGGGCGACCTCGGTGAGTTGCTCGTCGCGAACGGGCTCGCGCGCGTGCACGGCCAGGGCGCAGTGCCAGTGGGTCTCGCTTCGCCGCAGGTGGAGTGGCAGAAGCTGCAACGGCTCGAGCGCGATTCGCAGGGGCAGAAGCTCGGCGCTTGGGGCGCGGCCAGTGGTCGTATGACCGCGCAGGTCGTGAAGCCGCTTGCGGCCACTGGCGCGGATTCCTTTGACGCCTGGTTTCATCCCGCGCAGCCGGCCACGAGCGCGACGTCGACGCCGACCCCGCTCGCCGCGCCGAGCGCGTGGCCGTTTCCGATGCCGTCGGCGCCATCATCCAACCCGTTTCCGGAACTAGAGGTGGGCAAGCTGGACCCAAATCGCGCAACCGCGCAGGAGCTCGTCGCCATCTCGGGAATCGGTCCCGTGCTCGCGGCGCGCATCATTGCCGCGCGGCCCTTCCAGTCAGCGGACGAGCTGCGCCGCGTGAAGGGAATTGGGCCGAAGAAGTACGAAGAAATTCGGCCAGCATTCGGCGCGGCGTCGCCTTAGGCTGGGGCATGCACGCGGACACCTTTCGCGCTTATTGCCTGCGCAAACCAGGCGTGGCGGAAGAGACGCCGTTCGGCCCAGATCATCTCGTTTACAAGGTGGGCGGGAAGATGTTCGCCCTCCTCGGCCTCGACGAGATCCCGACGAACGTGAACCTGAAGTGCGACCCGGACCGCGCGCTCGAACTGCGCGATCGCTACGACGGCGTGACGCCGGGATACCACATGAACAAGAAGCACTGGAACACGGTCACGCTCGGCGGCGGTGTGCCGGAGGCGGAGGTCATAAAGATGGTGGACCACTCGTATAATTTGGTCGTGCAAAGCCTGCCGAAAAAAGCGCGCGAAGCGCTCCGTGCTGAAGCGGAATGAGGCCCGCGCGCCGACCGAAAACGCGAGGGAAAACGATTGCGCGGCGCCTGCGGCTGAAACTTGTCGACCAGACGTTTTTCTTAGCGTAGTTAGCCGCCACGATGAGCATTGAGGTAAAGGTTCCCGCGGTGGGTGAATCGATCACGAGCGGGATCGTTTCCGTCTGGCACAAGAAGTCCGGCGAGAAGGTCAACGCGGGTGAGGCGCTCTTTACCCTCGAGACAGACAAGGTCTCGAGCGAAGTCGCGGCCGAGAGTGCCGGCGTCTTGAAGACGATGGTGAATGAGGGCGACGAAGTGAAAATTGGGCAGGTTGTCGCGACGATCGACGAGTCCGGCGCCGCCGCAGCAACGCCGGCCGCAGCGCCTGCGAAGAGCGCGCCGGAAGTCGAGGAAAAGCCGGCCGCTGCCGCGCCGGAGGCGGACCGCTCGCCAAATGCTGATGTGCTCTCGCCCGCGGTGCGCCGCGTGGTCGAGGAGGAGAAGCTCGACCCCACGAAAATTAGCGGCTCGGGCAAAGGCGGACGCCTCACGAAAGCGGACGCGATCGCCGCGGCGGAGAATCGGAGCGCAACTCCGGCAGCCGAGCCAGCCGCGCAAGAGACAGCGCCGGAGCAATCGGCAAACGGGCGTTTTACTCGAAAGAAGATGTCTCCGCTCCGCCGCAAAATCGCGGCGCATCTCGTCATGGCGCAGCACACCGCCGCGATCCTGACCACGTTTAACGAGTGCGACATGTCGGCCGTGC
>JBKJKL010000087.1:0-12597 GCA_046597485.1 Chthoniobacterales bacterium | reverse complement strand
AAGAAGTAGGTAGCCGCTGGGCCGTGTTTGTCTCGGGTAGGGTGGGCGTCTCGCCCGCCGGTTTCGGCGTCTCGCCGAAACGAATTTTCTTCTCCGCCAGAGAGGCCGCGACGCAGGATGCACCGCTCGGCGGGCGGGACGCCCACCCTACCCGAGACGCGCCGACGGACCAGCTACGACATTCTCGAACCGCTCTAGAGCAGGAATTTCCCGGCCGCCATCACCTGCTCGTCATCGAACCAGATGTCGAAGTTCCGCCCGACACAGTCGATGTGCGTTTTCGAGATCCAGGTCTGGCCGGTGTGCTCGGCGTAGGGATGGCCGAAGGCGATGTGAATCCCGGGCATCTTCTCGTCCTGCAGGATATTGCCGATGATATGGGTGCAGGCGGTGTTCGTGCCGACGGCGAACTCGCCGACGCGGTTGCTGTTCTCGTCCGTCGAGGTGTAGGCGCGGAATTCTTCGAGCAGCACCTTGTTCTCGCAGGCGAGGGAGCGGATGCGGTTGTCCACGATCTCGATCGTGAGCGGCGTCTCTTCGATATCGCCGTACTTCGCGCAGAGGTAATCGCCGACCACGCCGTCAACGACGAAGAGGCCGTTGCTGTTGAAGGGTGAAGTGAAAATCTCGCCGCCGGGCAGGTTGCCCCATTTGTCGCGGGTGATGATGCCGCCCGTCTTGAGCCACTTCAGGCTCGGCGATAACTCCGCCACGTAATCGGTCCCGGCCGGCGTGCGGCAGATAACGCGCGCCGTCATGCGCGCCTTCTCCACGAGGCGCTGGCTGAGGGCGTCGACCTCACGAAAATTTGCGCGCATCCCCTCGAGCATGATCTGCCGGGTGATGTTGACCATGTGGCCGTGGCGCATGCGGTGTTTGTTCACCACTGCGGTCATTTCGATGCGCGAAGTCAGCTCGCCCATTTGCGTCTGGGCGCAGAAGATACTGACCTGCGAAGTGGCGAGATCGTCGAGGATGACCTGCGGCATGCCGGTCAGCGGCCGGGGCGCGTACTTCTCCAGGACGAAGACCGCGCACTCGGCCCCGACCTCTTCCACTTCCGCCTGCAAGGCCGCCGCGATCTCGGATGTCTCCTCGTCCGTGATAATCGTGATCCGCTCCTCCGGCTTCAGCCGCAGGCAGTCACGGATGGCGTTGCGCGCGCCGGGTGCGAGCTCGGCATCGATCGTGTCAGTGGAGAGTCGGTCGGGCATGGCGGAAAAGGGCCGTTACGATGGAGCGAGATGGGGCTTTCGGCAATCCGCCGAAAGCTGTTCCTAGAGGGTCGCCTCGAGAGCGGGTGGGAGCGGCGTTTCGTCGGAAAGATCGAGGCCCTCGTAGGTCTCGCGCACGATGTGGTCGACTACCTCGCGCATGTCGCGCGTGCGGGCCCAGACGTCGAGCTGCCGGTCGGCGCCGGTCCCTTCGCGCATGATCCGCTCCACGTGCTCGATTTCGCGCCCGATCTCCAGCGCGTCGATCTCGCTCTTCACAAACTCGAGCAGTTCCTGGATGAGGCTGCGCGTTTCCGTTTCAGATTCGCTACCGAAATCGATCAGCTTGCCTTCGAGCCCGTAGCGCGCGGCGCGCCAGCGGTTCTCATCGATCAAGCGGCGGCGATAGATGCGGAAGGATAGGTTCTCGTGCTGCAGCTTGTGCAGCCGGACGATGACGGCCTGGATTAACGCCGCCATCGCGAGCGTGTCGTCGACGCGCGATTGCGCATCGCAAACGCGGACCTCGAGCGTGTCGAAAAACGGATGCAACCGGATGTCCCACCAGATCTTCTTCGCGTTATCGATGCAGTTCGTCCGGATGAGCAGCTTCAGGTAGTCGTCGTATTCCGAGAGTCCCTCGAAGGCATCCGGGATGCCGGTGCGCGGGAAGCGCTCGAAGACCTTTAGGCGATAGCCCTTGAAGCCGGTATCGCGGCCGACCCAGAAGGGCGAGTTGGTCGAGAGCGCGTAAATATGCGGGAGGAAATAGCGCGCCTGATTCATGACGTGAATCGCCATCTCGCGGTTCGGAATTCCGACATGGACGTGGAGGCCGAAGATGAGATTGGCCCGCGCCACCTGCTGCATGTCGCGCACGATTTCCTTGTAGCGCTCGCCCTCGGTGATGAGCTGATCGTGCCAATGAGAAAACGGGTGCGTCCCGGCGGAGGCGATCTTGGTCCCGCCCCTTTCGGCGAGCCGCGCGAGATGGCTGCGCAGGTCGAGGACGTGACGGCGCGCGTCGTGGATTGATTGGCAGATCTCAGTGCCGAGCTCGACCATGCTCTGGTGCATCTCGGGCTTGATCTGCTCCCTTAGGGTCAGCTTTCCGCCCTCGAGAATTTCCTGGATATGTGACCGGAGCTCGCGCGTCTGCGGATCGACGATGGCGAACTCCTCCTCGATCCCCAGGGTGAAAACGTGGTCTTTCGGGATCACGCCCTGAACAAGCTCCAAGTCGTTAGTCCGCGCAAGTGCCGAGGCAGGCCCTTGGCAGAGCCGCAGGGGAGGCGGAGAGTGCGGCATGCACGACTTGGCCAAGCGCGCGCCGGACTGGGCCGCGATCCGGGAAGAGTTCCCGATCCTCGACCAGCAGGTGCATGGTAAGCCGCTCGTCTATTTCGACAACGCGGCGACCACGCAGAAGCCGCGCGCCGTCCTTGAGGCGCTGCGCCACTACTACGAAAAGGACAACGCGAACGTCCATCGCGGCCTGCACGAGTTGAGCACGCGCGCGACTGAGGCCTACGAAAAAGCGCGCATGCGCGTGGCTGAATATCTCGGCGCGGCGAGCGCGGAGGAGATCATTTTCACCCGCGGGACGACCGAGGGGATCAATCTCGTGGCGCAAAGCTGGGGCGGAAAATTCCTCCGCGCCGGCGACGTCATTCTGCTCACCGAGATGGAGCACCACAGCAATCTCGTCCCGTGGCAGCTGCTCGCGGAACGGAGCGGCGCGCGGTTGCGTTTTCTACCGGTCCGGGAGGACGGGACGCTCGATCTCGAGCACCTCGACCAGCTCCTGAATGAAGAAGTGAAGCTCTTCGCCTTCACGCACATCTCGAACTCGTTAGGCACGATCAATCCCGTCGCCGAGCTGTGCGCGAAAGCGCGTGCGGTCGGCGCGGTCACACTGGTCGATGGCGCGCAGAGCGCCGGCCATCTACCGCTCGATGTGCGCGAGCTCGGCTGCGACTTCTTTGCCTTCTCCGGCCACAAAATTTGCGCCCCGACCGGGAGCGGCGCGCTCTACGGCCGCGCGGAAATGCTCGAGCAGATGCCGCCGTGGCATGGCGGCGGCGAGATGATCGTGAGCGTCGGGCTCGAGAAGAGCACCTACAAACGCGCCCCGCATCGCTTCGAGGCCGGCACGCCAAACATCGCGGGCGCAGTCGGCCTCGCGGCCGCGATCGACTACCTCGAATCGATTGGGCGCGCCGCTATTTTCGAACACGATGCGCGGCTCACGGCGCACGCCCTCGCGCGGCTCGCGGAGCTGCCGGGCTTGCGTCTGTTTGGTCCGCACGGCGAACGCGGCGCGATCGCCGGTTTCGTCATGGACCAAGTCCATCCGCACGATCTGACCACTTTCGCCGACCAGGAGGGGCTGGCGCTGCGCGGCGGGCATCATTGCAATCAGCCGCTCATGAAAAAAATGGGCGTACCAGGGACGACTCGGGCCAGTTTCTACTTCTACAACACGCTCGCGGAAGTCGACCGCATGATCGACATCCTGCGTGCGGCGGTGCGCTTCTTCGCATGAGCACGGACTTGAGTGAGCTCTACCAGGAAGTGATCCTCGATCACTCGCGTCGCCCGCGAAATTTCGGCGAGCTGCCCGACGCGACTGCGCGGGCGCACGGCGACAATCCTTCCTGCGGCGACGAGATCGATCTCGCGCTTAAGCTTGAAGGCGATCGCGTCGCCGACATGAAATTTTCCGGACAAGGCTGCGCCATCAGCCAGGCCTCGGCCTCGATGATGACGCTGAAGATGAAAGGGAAAACGCGCGCTGAATCACTCGAACTGCTGCGTGCCTTCGAGGCGCTGGTGACCCACGACGGCGCCGAGGCGGATCGCTCGTTAGGCGATCTGCGCCTCCTGGCTGGCGTGCGGAAATTTCCGCAGCGGGTAAAGTGCGCGATGCTCGCCTGGCGCGCCGCGGAGCAGGCGCTGGGCGATTTGGAAAGCGGCGCCTAGAGCGTGTCATGCACTTCGCGCGCGGCGATTCCGGAGCACGGCCGTCCCGACTGTGCGGTGAGCGGGCGTCTCGCCTGCTCGATCTCGTCTCGACTCGCTCGCCGCGCCACCACCCACCAGGCGAGACGCCCGGTGGCCGCACAGCCGGGACGGCCGTGCTCCCGGGCGAAAGTGCATGACACGCTCTAGGAGGGGTTGGAGGAAATATGTAGCCGCTGGGCCGTGTTTGTTTCGGGTAGGGTGGGCGTCTCGCCCGCCGGTTTCGGCGTCTCGCCGAAACGAACTTTCCTCTCCGTCAGAAAGGCTGCGATGCAGGATGCATCGCTCGGCGGGCGGGACGCCCACCCTACCCGAGATGCCCCAACGAACCGGCTAGGACACTTCTTATGCCGCTCTAGCCGACTTCCTGCACCGTCCGCGCGTCGGCGCCCGGGCGATCGACCCGCTCGCCACCGTTCGGCGAATACGCTGGCGGCTGCTCGACTTTGGCCGAGCCCATTTCCGCGAGCGTGCGCTTCATCACGCCGGCTTGGAGGTATTTGCCCCAGCTCAGATTGTCGCGTCCGGGGACATGCTCGCGCGCCTTGCGGATCGCCATGTCGGAGACGGCCTCGACCACCCACTCGAAGTTTTCCTGGCCGACGCTGGTCACTTCTGCGTCGGGCGCGGGATTGCAGAAATCGATCGCGACCGGCACGCCGTCGCGGATGGCGAACTCGACCGTGTTCAAGTCGTAGCCGAGGTATTCGTTCAGCTGGAGCACGCCCCATTCAACCGCTTCGAGAACCTGCTTCGGTGCTTTCCAATCAGTCACGTAGCGCAGGTGGTAGGGATTGCGCGGCTCGTAGTTCATCACCTTCACCTTCCGCTGGTCGATCGAGTAGCAGCGGAAGTACATGTCGAACTTCACTTCCTCCTGCAGCATCATCACGAGTTGCCCGGTCTCGCTGTAGGCGCGGAAAAATTCCTCCGGATTGTGGAGGCGATAGACGTTCTTCCAGCCGCCGCCAGCGAAAGGTTTGAAGAAGGCCGGCCAGCCGATGTAATCGAAAATCGCGTCCCAGTTCATGGGGTAGGCGAGATTGCGGAAGGAGCCGTCCGCCGTGTCCGGCGGAAGCTCGTGCGAAGGCAGGAGGACCGTCTTTGGGACGGCGACGTCGATCTTGGTCGCGAGCGCGTTGTTGAAAAACTTCTCATCCGCGCTCCACCAGAAGGGATTGTTCACCACCGCGCAGCCGGCGAGCGCTTCGTTCTTCAACCAGGCGCGATAGAACGGGACATCCTGCGAGATGCGGTCGATGACCACGTCGTAGCCGGTCGCTTCGCCCTGCACGACCTTGTCGATCTTGACGAATTCGGCGTGCACTTCGCCGCCGCCTTTTTCATTTACACGCTGGACGAAGGCGGGCGGGAAGCTGTTTTCCTGACCGAAGAGAATGCCGACTTTTTTCATAGAAGAGGGAGGGTGCAAGCGAAGTTTGGTGATTCGTTAGACCGCCGGAGCGGAATTATTCCCTACCGCTCAGGCGGCGCGGGCGCGAATGATTTTTTCCGCGGCGCGGCCCAGCTTTTCAAGAGCTGATAGGGGAGGTGAAAACACTTCGCCTGTTAAAAAAACGGCTGAACGCAGTGGGGAACAAAATGAGCGGAGTCCGCGCCCATGGCCGAAAATGGCCTCCCGAAGTCATGGCTCTAATCAGGCGTGCACTAGCGGAGCGAGCGTTCGTTCGTGACCGCCCTGATGTCGAGGAATGTAGCGATGAAGTCGAGCAATCTCTCCGCTCCTTGGCATCCGTCGCGCGCGTGGATAACGTATCGAACCGTCACCTGCGAAGTCATGGCGCAACACACTCTCACCGGGAATATCGCCCGGCATTCCCACTTCGAATCCCGGACCCTGGGCAATCGCCGCGACGTCCTCGTTTACCTCCCGCCCGGCTACCGCCGTTTCAAGACGCGCCGCTTCCCGGTCCTCTATCTGCACGATGGCCAGAACGTCTTCGATGCGGCGACCGCTTTTGGCGGGAACGAGTGGGGCGTGGATGAAACCGCGCAGCGTCTCGTCACGGAAAAGCTGATGGACGCGGTCATCATCGTGGCCGTCGCCAATACCGGAAGGGACCGCATTCACGAGTACGCACCGACGCGCGGCCGGATCGAGGAAGGCAAACGCACACGGAGCCGGGGCCTGCTCCGCAAATATGGCAACTTCCTCGTGCAGGAATTGAAGCCGTTTATCGATGCGCATTACCGGACGATGCCGGATGCGGAGCATACCGGTCTGGGCGGTTCGTCGCTCGGCGGCCTCGCCACCATTGTCCTCGGGCTTTGGTTCCCGCATGTTTTTCGCCGGCTCGCTGTCATGTCGCCCTCCATTTGGTGGGATGATTGTGCGCTGCTCAAGGTAGTCGAGGAACTCGACGAGGAAGCGCGGCCGCCGCTGAAGATCTGGCTCGATACCGGAACGGCAGAGCCGGGCTGGGAACGCGCTCGTATCTTGCGCGACGGCTTGCTGGAGAAGGGTTGGCGGCTCTACGACGACCTGCATTATTTCGAGGATGAAGGGGCTGGCCATTCGGAAGGCGCGTGGGGCCACCGGATCGACGCCGCGCTCCGTTTCCTTTATCCGCCACTGCCGCCGGTCCTACCGGACGCCTCGCGTCGTCGGAGCCGGCCCACGGTGCTGCGCCGTCCGCTCGCGGCGATCTAGAGCAACGCGCTTACTTCCTCCGCGCAGCCCCACGAGAGAGTAAAACCAGAGCCGCCGTGCCCGTAGTTATGCACCACCGTGCGGCCATCGTTCGTCAGCCCGCGCTCGAGCCGCAACCCGGTGCGGCGATACGGGCGCAAGCCGACGCGTTCCGCGCGAATCTCGGGCGCGGGCGTCGCGAGGACGCGCGTGCATTCCTGCATGATTGCGGCTGTTTCGTGCGGATGCGGCGCGCGGTCATCGCTGATCGTATTCGTCCCGCCGAAGACGCAATCGTGCGCGCGCGGGAAGATGTACATGAGCGGCGCGTCGTCGCAGACGATGGCGTGTGCGAGATCGCTTTTCGCCACCAGCACGACCTGGCCGCGATGCGGCTCGACGGCTTCGTCGTGCACCAGCTCGCGGGCGCCGACGCCCGCGCAGTTCACAATGAGCGCAAACTGCGGCGGCACTTCCGCCAGGCTCTCCAGCCGGGTTCCGGTTACCGTCTCGCCGCCCGCCGCGGTGAATCGCGCAACGAGGTAATCAAGGTACACCGAGGTGTCGAGCAACGGCACGGTGAGTGCGAAACCGCTCGCGAACGCCTTCGGCAATTCGCCTCGCACCCGCTCTGCCCCCAGCGGTATGGCCCAGTCCGGCAATTCGATTTCGCCGACACGCGCATAGCAGCGCAGCTCGATCATGGAGACGCCCGCGTGGGGTTCGGCCGTGAGCACTGATAGAACGGCAAACGTCCGCAGCGAGCGCGCGATCGTCTTCTCGAGCGGCTCGACGTCGTACGGATACCAGATCGCGCCCGCCGCGGCCGAGGTAGTCCGCGTTCCCGTCTCTTCGGCAAAGATCGTGACGCGCCAACCCGCTTCCGCGAGCAGCACGCCGCACGTCAACCCGGAGACGCCGGCCCCGATGACTGCGACCTGCTGCATGCTCGATGATGTGCGTGCGCGCGGGCCGCACGTCGACTAGAATTCCGGAGAATATGGTCACGCTCGCCACAGAACCATCGCTCACCGAGAAGGTGCTCGCGGGCGAGCGCGTCTCAGCGGCCGAAGCGCTCGCATTGTATCGGCTGCCGCTCGCTGAACTGGGCGCGCTCGCAAATGCGCGCCGCGAAAGCGCCAAGCGGGACAGCTTCGACGGGCGCGGCAACGAGATCGTCACCTACATCGTCGACCGCAACATCAACTACACGAACGTCTGCAACGTTTACTGCAAGTTCTGCGCGTTCTACCGCACGGAGAAGGACGTGGACCATTACGTCCTCAGCTTCGAGCAACTCGACCAGAAGCTGGATGAATTAACCGCCGAGGGCGGCGTCCAGATCCTGATGCAGGGAGGACATCATCCAAAGCTGCAGTTCGATTGGTATCTGCGGCTCCTCCAACACATCCGGAGCAAGTATCCGCACATCAACATTCACGGGTTCAGCCCGCCGGAGTTTCAGCATTTCGCCCATGTCTTCGGGATGCCGCTGCGCGAGATCATCCGGGAATTCAAAGCCGCCGGGCTCGGCTCCATCCCGGGCGGCGGCGGTGAGATTCTCGTCGATCGCGTGCGCGATCGCATCTCGCCCTTGAAGTGCAATTCCGACGCTTGGCTCGAGGTCATGCAGATCGCGCATGAGGAAGGGTTGAACTCGAGCGCCACCATGATGTTCGGTCACGTCGAGACGGTGGAGGAACGGATCGAGCATCTGCAGCGCTTGCGTGATCAACAGGACGCGAGCGGCGGATTCACTGCTTTCATCTGCTGGACGTTCCAGCCGGAAAACACCGTTCTGAAAGTGAAGCGCCCGACCGGCGTCGCCGAGTATCTGCGGATGCAGGCGCTCGCGCGCGTCTTTCTCGACAACTTCCCAAACGTCCAAAGTTCCTGGGTCACGCAGGGGCCCGACATCGGCCAGATCGCGCTCCGCTACGGCGCGAACGACTTCGGTTCCGTCATGATGGAGGAGAATGTGGTCAGCAGCGCCGGGACGACCTTTCGCCTGACCGCGGGCGACATCGAGCGACTCATTCGCTCCGCGGGGTATGAACCGCGCCGGCGGAACAATTGGTATGAATTGCTCTAATCATTCTCGTGGTTAGGGATGCTGAAGGCCTTCTTCCCGCGCATTTCGCAGGGCAACACCGGGCTCCGGTGGCGCAATTCCCCCTTGACGATCTCCCGCTCCCTACCAAGTAATACCGCCTGCCACGGGTAGGCTCGTCGTGCCCGCTGTCTCACTTTGCCTTTTATGAAAAGTTGTCTGTCTCGCAGTCTCGCGTCATCGCTCTTCTTCGCGATCCTGTTGGCTTTGTTCGCCCCGCCTCTGGCGCAAGCGCAAAACGGCGGCATGCGGATTCGTTCCATCGACGTCCAGTATTCCGGACCGCAGACGCTGAGCCGCGATCGCATCCTGGCCCAGATGCGGACGAAGGTGGGCGACACCTACTCCGACTCGATTGTCGAGCAGGACATCCGCAATCTCTACAACACCGGCGGCGTCCAGAACGTCCGCATCTACGGCCAACCGCTCGCGGAGGGCGTGCGCGTCATCGTCTCGGTGCAATCGCGCGGCGTGGTGAATGAGATCGTGATTGAGGGTTCCTCGAAGTTCTCCGCGAAAGCGTTGAAACGGAAAGTCGGCGTAAAGCTGAACACCGCGCTCAGCGACGAAGCGCTCGGTAAGGGCCGCCAGGACATCCTCGATTTGTATCGGGGCAAAGGCTTCAACGACGTCGATGTGAAGTATCGCGTGGAGAGCGACCCGCGCGGTCTCTCTCGCGTGGTCTACACGATCAACGAAGGCGAGCGCGGCGCGATCACGCGGATTCGCTTTGAAGGCAACACGCGCATCAAAGACGCCCGCCTGCGCAAGCAGATGAAGACGAAGGGCCGGACGCTGATTTCCTTCCTCGATAAATCGGGCCGGCTCGATGAGACGCAGCTCCAGCAGGATCTCGATTCCGTCCGCGAGTATTATCAGAACCAGGGCTACATCGACGCCGAGATCAAAGAAGTCCGCCGCGAAAAAGTTGGCAGCCACATCGTCCTCGTCATCCCGGTGATCGAGGGGCAGCAATACCGCATCGGCCGCATTTCGATCAAAGGCACGAAGGTCGCACCGGCCGAGAAGGTTCGGAAGTTGATGACGATCAAAGAGGGCGATCTCTACTCGCCAAAAGCGATCCGCGAAGACGCGAAGAAGGTGGCCGACGGCTACGGCAGCGGCGGCTATGTCGACCTGAGCGTGCAACCGCAGGGCACTCCCGCGGGCGGCGGCAGGATCGATCTCGCCTTCAATATCGAGGAAGGCGCGCAGTCCTTCGTCCAGCGGATCAACATCGTCGGCAACACCCGCACAAAGGATAAAGTGATCCGTCGCGAGATCCTGATCGCGCCGGGCGACGTCTATTCGACGACCCGCGTCGAGACGAGCAAGAAGCGCCTCGATAACCTCGGCTACTTCTCTCGCGTCGAGACCTACCCGGAAGATACCGGTGTCCCCGGGCGGAAGGATCTCACCGTCCAAGTGGAAGAGAAGCGCACCGGGTCGCTGAATTTCGGCGCTGGCTTCAGCACGATCGACAGCGTCATCGGTTTCGTCGAACTCACGCAGGGCAACTTCGACCTGATGAACTGGCCGAACTTCACCGGCGGCGGCCAGAAGTTCCGCGCCCGCGTCCAGTTCGGTGCGCAGCGCAAAGACGTGGTCATCGGGTTGACCGAGCCTTACTTCCTCGACCGTCCGCTTTCGCTCGGCGGCGAGGTCTACTATCGCGAGGCGAACTTCCTCAGCACCCTCTACGATCAGCGCAATTACGGCTTCTCGATCAGCCTGCGGAAGCCGATCACCCGCTTCCTCTACACCAGCGTCGAATACAAGTTCGAGAACATCGATATCTACAACGTGGCCACCGGTGCCTCGAATTCCTTCGCGATCGAATCGGGCTCGCGCACGAAGAGCGTGGTGACACCCAGTCTCGTCTTTGATACGCGCGATAACCCGTTCCTCACCCACCGCGGCCAGCGCTTCGTCTTCACGCCGTATGTCGCCGGCGGGTTCCTCGGTGGCAACACGCAGACCTACGGCTTCGATCTCGAAGGGTCGCAGTATTTCCATCTTCCCTACGACATGATCTTCCTCCTCAATGGGGAGATCCAGGGCGTAGACACCTGGGGCGACGGCACGCGCGTCCCGATCTTCGATCGTCTTTTCCTTGGCGGCGCGAACACCCTGCGCGGATTTGCCTTCCGCGATATCTCTCCGCGTGACCAGTTCGGTCAGCCGATCGGCGGCCGTTCCATGGCGCGGGCCACGGCGGAGCTGACCTTCCCCATCGTCGAAAAGGTGCGCGGCGCTGTCTTCTACGATACCGGATTCGTCAACGCCGGGGCATTCGATTACAACCTCGACAGCGTAGCCTCCGATGCCGGCATCGGACTACGCCTCGATCTCCCGATCGGGCCGGTCCGCATCGACTACGGCATCCCGATCCAGAAAGCCGGGACGAACGCCAGCGGACGATTTAACTTCAACGTCGGCTATCAATTTTAAACAGATTGTAGTCGACAGGGTCTATTCCCTCTCCAGATTACGCGCTCACATTTGACTATGAAAAAGCTCCTCTTTGCCACCCTCTTCGCATCGCTCGCGCTCCCTGTCGCTGGCTTCGCTCAAGGCAGCCTGAAAGTCGGCACGGTCGACATGAACACTGCCTTCAAGGACTACAACAAGACGAAGGACGCCGAGAAAAAGATCAACGAGGCGAAGGACGCTGCGAAGAAGGAATACGACGAGCGCGCCGAGAACTACAAGAAGGCCCTCGACGAGATCAATAAGCTCAACCAGCAGCTCGAAGCCCCGGCCCTGAGCGCTGACGCGAAGACCGCGAAGGCCAAGGAGCGCGACGACAAAATCGCGAACATCAAGAACATGGAGCGCGAGATTAACGAGTTCCGCCAGACCCGCGAGCGCCAGCTTCAGGAGCAGGCGCTCCGCATGCGCGAAGGTATCGTGAAGGAAATCACCGAAGTGGTGATGGAAAAGGTGAAGGCGCAGAGCCTCGACCTAGTTTTTGATCGCTCGGGCATGAGCCTAAATGGTGTGCCGATCCTGATGTATGCCCGCGAAAATATGGACTTCACCACCGACGTCGTCACTGTGCTGAACAAGCCAGGTCGGGCGTCGGATAGCGGTGCTGCCGCTGCCCCGGCCGCTTCGGCTGCCGCCAGCCCTGCGAAGAAGCCGTAAGGCCTCCTCACATTTTGTTTCTGGAACACACGCGGGCCTCCCGCGTGTGTTTCTTTTTTCGGCCAGGAGCGGCGTTTGGTTCGAATCTAAATTAGACCTCCATGCGCCGTTGCTTCTCCATCCTGTTGCCTGCCTGTTCGCTCCTTCTCGTGGCGTCGGCTCGGGCGGCTGGCTGGGAGGAGACCATCCCGCCCTACGCGCCGGGGAATTTCCCAGAGATGCGCCCTTTCCGGGCGGAATACGATTTTGGCTGGAGCGGTGCGGCCGTGGCTTCCGCGCAGATTCACTTTTCCAAAACAGACGATCAATTTGTCTTCGACGGAACTGGTAAGACAGCCGCCCTCGCGCGTCGGCTTTGGCAGTTCGATGTGCGGCACACTGGGACTATCGACGCTCACACCTTACGCCCTTTGAAAGTGCGGGAGGTCGAAAAACGCCGGTCGAAGCAGTTCGAT
>JBKJKL010000440.1:0-4667 GCA_046597485.1 Chthoniobacterales bacterium | reverse complement strand
GGCGCGGCACAGTGCAGGATGTGCAGCCGGTTCCCGAGATCGATCTCGGCCTGCGGCTCGTCAAACGCGATCAGCCGGCCAAGGGTGAAAGTGTTGTAAACGACGGCGGTGCTCTTGTCCTCGACCCGGACGTAGAGGCTGGTGTGATCCGGGAAACGATTGGAGAGGAGCGAGTAGGTGCGCGCCTGGCCAGCGCCGCGCTCACCTTCCGGCACGCCGACCGTGCGCTGCCAAAACGGCCGGACATCGACGATGTGGAAAACCTTGGCCGGGGAATAGAAAAACTTGTTTAGGTCGGCGAAGTAGATGTTGGCCTTCGCGTGGTAGGGGCCGAGATCGTGAATCGGGAAGAGCGGAGTCAGGTTCACCCGGCGGCTGACCGTTTTGCCGGCCTCGATGCGCAAGGGCGGCTCGGGCTCCCGGTTCAAGCGCTCGAGAAAACGGCCCTCGTCCGCGGTGATCTCAAACCCGAACCAGCGTTCGCCGCCGTCGTCGTGCAGCTCGATGTCGCGCCCGGCCAGGTTCGTGATCTCGACCGTGGCGATCAGCGGCTCGTAGGCGATGTATTGCACGCGTTTGAATTTCAGCTCGACCTGGATCTGCGCCTGCGCGCTCGCGACGAGCAGGAGGGCGAGCGTGATCGCGAGCAGGTTTCTCATCGGGCCGCTACAATAGCCGAAGCGACGGCGGTGCAAAGGCGGAGGCCTTGCCGGCATGTGACCTCTGCCGCACCCGCCGCCGATGCGTCTGCGAGGCGAGCTTGGACATGCCATACCGCGGGCAAGCTTTCGCTCACCCGCGGTAGTATTGCCTGCCGGCCAGACTGCGTTAGAGGAGACGCAGGGTAGCTGCGCCACTCCAGTCGCTCGGACCGGCCGAACCGAGAGCGCGGACCTGGAATTGGTAGAGTTCGCCGGGGATAAGCCCATTGAACGTCGCCTTGGTCGAGGTCGTCTGCGCCGTCGCCACGTCGGTCTCCGGTTTGGACACCAGCGCGGCACGCCAGTCGAAGGACGTGGCGCCACGGTCGCGCCTGGTCGACGCTTTCGCGTCACCAGAGTTCTCGCCGTGTACCATCTTCGGCGCTTGGGGCGCCGGAAGAGGGCCCACCGGCTGACGGGTCTTTGAGATCGGGAACCCGCCGCAGACCAGCTTCTCCATGTCGCCATCCGCAGTCGCGGAGACGTAGAGCGCGAGCCTTTGCAGGAGCACAATCACTTCCACCCGGCGCGCCTCCATGGCCGCCGCGAGGACTTTGCCGCCGCCAGCATTCTGGTAGTCGGTCACCGCTGTGAGTAACGTATCCACCACCTTTTTAAAGGTAGCGAGGTCCGGCACTGGATTTCCGTAGATGCCGGCGTTTTTCATTAGTGCCTGGTAAACCTTTACCGCGGCATTGTAGACGTCGATCGCCTTGGCGCGTTCGAGTCCACTCATATTAGCTTTAGCTTTCATATATATTTTTAGTCTCCTTCCTAAGCTTGCCCCTCCCGGAGGAAAGGCCTTAGCCAAGTAACGAAAAGCAGCAAGAATGCCAAACCACCTAACGAGAGTAACGAAAAGAAAATGTCGCAGCACTCAGTGAGCTACAACAGATTGGGCAGGCGACCCTCCGTAAGCGCAAGGTATTGCGCTTTTGCCGCCCATAAAGTTTTACCGGAGTTAAGTTAGCCCGTGCCCAACTTGCGCCCCGCTGCCGCATCAGCTCTCGCATCCATGAGAAATAAGACGATGCCATCCCGCGACAAAGCCTTGCCACGCCAAAGCGTGGTTCTGCGAAGATGCGGCAAGGCTTTGCCGCGACGGAGCAATGGCTTCCGGTCCGGCATCATACGTGTGAAGTGAGCAGGCAAACGTTTGCCGCGCCCCCGCATGGCCTTGAAAACGGAAAACAGACTGGTGAACTGAAGGTTCAAGGGTGCGCTGCGCGGGGACACGACTGCGCGGAGCTAGATCAAAGGTTTGCCCCGATGGCGCAGTGCCTTAGGCACTGAAGACGAGCTCATCAAGCGCCGCGCGAACGTCTTCCCCTGCGCGCGAAAAAGAAAGCCAGGATCAATTCGGAATCCAGGAACCCAGAAAAAGAAGAGCCATTGTTCCCTCGGCGTAACCGGCGAAGCCGCTTTCTGGTTTCCAAATTCAAACCTTCTTCGATTCCCGGCCCAGATATCAGCAACGCGGCCGCGCGTTTGGGAAGGCTTCGAAGGGTCAGTATGCTTTACTGCGCCTGCACCCTGAAGAAGGCCGCGTTGTCTGTGACCGGGAAAACGAAATCCAAAGTGCCCTGCGCGTTGATCGTGCTGGTCATGCCGGTGCCGTTCATTGGGAAAGCCAGGAAAGGCGCCGTCGCTGGATTGGTCGATTTCTTCAGTGCGATGTTCAGCTTGAACTTCCCGGTCGCTTGATCCTTTACCAGTAGCGGCACGCCGACGTTGAGGTTCTGGATCTGGGAAAGCGTGTAGAGGTTGTAAGTGTTCGGCGAGGCGATGACGCTGTTCTGACCGGCGGTGTAGTTACCGGTATACTGCGCCGCGGTGTAGAGGTTGAAGGTGCCCGGCGAGTTGATGACGTTGTTCTGCCCGGCCGTGTAGTTACCCGCGTACTGCGGCTGGGTGAAGAGGGCCGGGAGGTAGGTGTAGAGCGTGTTGGCCGCACTGTCGCTGCCGCCGTTCGAGACCACGACGCTGGCTGTTCCCTGCACGTGCGCCGGGCTGACTGCGGTGATCGAGGTGGCGCTGACGACCGTGAAGCTGATCACGGGCGTGCCTCCGATCGAGACACCGGTGGCGCCGGTAAAGTTCGTGCCGGTAATCGTCACCGTCTCGCTGCCGATCGTGTTGCCGCTGGAGGGACTGATCGCTGTCACGGTCTGGCTGGCGGGACCGGCCGCGGCGGGAACGATGAGGCGGTAGTTGGTCGCATTGGTGAGCGTGCCGTCCGACGCGGTGATGGCGAAGTTAAAGGTGCCCGCGGCTGTGGGCGTGCCGGAAAGCGTGACGACGTTAGCCTGCGTGGCTAGGGTGATCCCGGCAGGGAGCGGGCCGCTCGTCACCGTGTAGGTAAAGGTCGAACCGAAGGCGACGTTTTTTGGCACCAGCGTGTAGCTGTACGGCAGCGTGAGCGCGCCCTGCGGCAGAATGGCGACGAAGGTGCCAGCGTTCGTGGGACCGTTCAGCTCGAAGGCGCCGATATCGGCGACGCCGACGCGAGCGGCGCCGCGCTGGTCGCTGGCGGGCGAGTTCGTGGTGTTGCCGGCGTTGATCGCGGGCGAAGTGCTAAGGAAAGCGTGCGTCGCCATCGCGCCGCCGTAGAACCCGAGCGGCGCGAGCCTCGCAGCTGCGCCGATAATGTTACCCGTCGTGGTGCCGGTGATGTGCGCCGTGTTTACGCTGCCGATCAGGTTATACCCTTCTGAGAGAATGTAGGGCTGGAAGACAGGAGTGGACCTATATATATCCGCTTGGCTGTTCCCGGCGACGATGGAGTTCCGCAGCGTGACATCTGACCCTTGAAAAGTACTCTCGAAGAAGAGACCAGCGGTCCGACCGACGGGCTCGGTATACGTGCAACCAGTCGCACGGGCCCGCGTGCTAAAATTATCTGTTACGACCGAGTTGCGGAGGAACACATGCGTGTAGACATCGTCAAACACATAAATGCCTCCCCACGATGAGTGAACAACGGAATCACAATACGGGGGCGTTCTCGCCTCGTTGCCTGAGACGGTGCTGTTCGTCAGTGTGAGAGTGCCTAATACGGAGATACCCCCGCCATTGCCAAATAGGGCGACGTTGCCCGAGATCGTCGAGTTGGTGATAGTCACGATGGCGTTCTGGTAGGGAGCGATCCCGCCGCCGCCCGTCGGAAAGCCCGTCCTGCCGTAGCGCCCGTCACACGAATTGCCGGTAATCAGCGAGTTGTTCACGTTGAGAGTGCCGGCGACGGAGATACCCCCGCCAGAGCCGCCCCAAAGCCCGAACAAGACCGGAGTGCCGCCAAGAGCCTGGTTATTCGCGACCGTGCAGTTGTTCAGCGTGGTAGTACCAGAGAAGTTGCCGATGCCCCCGCCACTCGCAGCGGTCGCGATGCAATCCGACACCGTCACATCCGTCAGCGTCAGGGTGCCGCCATTATTTAAGATCCCGGCGCCGTTGCCGGGGTTTACTTGATCGATTGGTACATCAACCCCGGTCGTGCGCCCGCCGGTCACGGTCAGGCCGGAGATCGAGACCGTTTTGTTCAGAACTCGAAAGACCCTGTTGTCTGGCCCGTTTACGACGTTGCGGAGGGTGAACTTGCTCGAGCCGGGCCCTATGATCGTCATATTCTTGTCGATCACCAGCGTCGTAGTCAGTAGCACCGTGCCTTCGGCTCCCGCCGCAAACCGGATCGTGCCGCCGTCGGGAACATCGAGGACAGCCTGACGCAACGATCCCGGGCCGCTGTCGCTGGCATTCGTCACGTCGACGCTTTTGGCGATCTCCACTTTGTCCAGCAGGACGGTGAAATCGCCGGTCCCGGTGACGACAAAAGCCACGTCGAGACTCGCGGCGGTGGCCGTGAAAGGCTCCGTTGTCTTCTCCGTGTAAGGGTTCGTGCCGCCGACCGCCGTCACCGTGTGCGCCGACACCGCGGTCACACCGCCGACCGTGACCTGCAGGTTCGGC
>JBKJKL010000338.1:0-2670 GCA_046597485.1 Chthoniobacterales bacterium | reverse complement strand
AAGAAGTCGTGGTCGACAACGGCCTCGTGACCAGCCGGATGCCGGACGACATCCCGGCTTTCAATCGCAAAATGATCGAGGAATTCGCCGAAGGACGGCCCGCCAAGCAGGCCGCCGCGACGGCGACTGCCTAACGAATCAAAATCCGCGCGCGGCGCGGCGGGACGCTAGACGATCCCGCTGCGCAGCGACGCGTGTTTGCCGTCCATCAGCTCCTGCGTGAGCTCGTAGGCGCGCTTGTCGGCATTCTCGGAAACGCCGGCGAAGTGATGGTCGATCCGCATCTTCGCGGAGCGGCAGAAGTAGTCGGCCACTGAAACCATCTCCGCCTCAGGCTCGCCGCTGTCGATCTTGTGCTGGGCAAAGGAGCAGGTCGCGCTCATCGCGAAGAGCTCCGCAGCCACTCCGCAAAAACGGGAGAGGAGAAGCTGCTCGCGCTCGAGTTTCGGACCGAACCGCATCATGGCGTGGAAGAGCCGACGCGCCAATTTCTTGCTCGTAGTCGCGGCATACTGGACATGCGGGCGCAGGTCGCGATGCAACTTTGAAAGATCGCCCGCGTTCGCCTTCGTGAACTGCTTCGGATACCAGCGCGAGTAAAAGGAGCCGGAGCCGAACATCGCTTTGACTCGCTGCGCTTTCGGGAGCTGCGTGTTGAAGATCGCGCCACCCACCTTCAGGTGCGGATCGAGCGCTTCGCGCGCAATGAAGAGACGCATGATCTCGCTCGAGCCTTCGAAGATCATGTTGATCCGGCAGTCGCGCAGGAAGCGCTCGACCGGGATGCCCGGCTCGCCGCGGCCCTCGAGCGACTCCACCGTTTCATACCCGCGGCCGCCGCGCACCTGCATCGCTTCGTCAGCGATTCGCCAGGTGGCTTCGGTCGCCCACATCTTGCACATCGCTGTTTCGATGCGGAGATCGCTCGCTTTCCGGTCGACCAATGCGCTGGTCAGAAAAGTGATCGCTTCCATCGCGAAAACGTTGCCCGCCATCTCGGCGATTTTGCCCGCGATCGCGTAGTGCTTGCCGATCGGCGCCCCCCATTGCACGCGCTCGGTCGCCCAGTCGCGGCAGATTTCGAGGAGTTGCTTCGAGAGACCGACGCAGGCCGCCGGGATGGTGAGACGGCCGGTGTTAAGGGTGGTGAGCGCGACCTTCAAGCCCTGCCCTTCCTTCGCGATCAGGTTCTCGCGCGGCACGCGCACGTCCGTGAACTTAACGATGCCGTTGTAGAGCGCGCGCAACCCCATGAAGTGGCAGCGATAAGTGATCTCGAGCCCCGGCGTGTCGACATCGACGATGAAGGCGCTGATCTGTTTGCGCTCTTTGCCGTTGACCATCTTGGGCGGAGTCCGCGCCATCACCACGAGCACGCCCGCCTTGATCAAATTGGTGCACCAGAGCTTCTCGCCATTCAGGATGTAGGACGAGCCGTCCTCAGTCGGCTCCGCCATCAGGCTCATGTTCGCCGGGTCGGAACCTGCGTTCTGCTCGGTGAGCGCAAAGGCGGAGATCTCCTTCCGCGCGACCCGCGGTAGATACTTATCCTTCTGCTGCTCCGTGCCAAAGATGAGGAGCGGCTGCGGAACGCCGATCGACTGGTGCGCGGAAACCAGCGCGGTCAGGTTCGCATCCCAGCTACCGAGCAACATCGCGGCGCGGCCGTAGTTCACCTGCGAGAGGCCGAGGCCACCGTACTGCGTCGGGATCTTGACCGCGAAGGCGCCCATCGCGAAGAGCTCGTCGATGTTCTTCTGCGGAATCTCGCCGGTGCGGTCGATCTCATCCGCGTCCACGTGCGCCGGCAGATACTCGCGCAGCTCTTTTAGAAACGGCTCGCCTTTCGCGCGATCCTCGGCGCTTTGCGCGGGGAACGGGAAGATTCGGTCGAAATCGTAGCGGCCGATGAAGAGATTGCTCGCGAAGCTGCCGCGTTCATCGAGCGGATCGCGCGAGGCTTCGGAGAGCTCGAGCGCTTCGCGCTGGCCCTTCGACATTTTCGAAGTGTCGATCACGGAGGCCGGAGTTTCTGTCACTCCGGTTTCGGCTTTCACTTGTTCAGGCGGCGCTTCGAGCGGTGTATTCATAAAATTTGGTTCCGTTTTGCGCGTGAGCGCGCAGCAAATCGCACGGGGTGAACTTGTCGCCTGCGCTGCCCGCAAGCGCATCCATTTCCTCGACCAGCTTCCGCAGGCCGTAATGATCAGCGAACCGGAGCGGCCCGCCGCGGAAAGGCGCGAAGCCGGTCCCCATCATCATCCCAAAGTCCGCGTCCTCGGCCGTCGCCACGACCTTCTCCTCGAGGCAGCGCGCCGCTTCGTTCACCATGAGAAAGACGAGACGATTTGTGATCTCGTCGGCGCTCGAGGGCACTGAGCCCTGGTCGCTGCGCTGTGCCACGACGGCTTCATTCGCACTCTGCGTTTTGCCTTCGTATTTGTAAAAGCCGCTCCCCGTTTTCCGGCCGAGCATCTTGTTCTCGCGCATCCAAAGCAGTAGCGCGGCTGCCTTGTCCCGGCGGCCGTAGGCTTTCTCGAGCGTGTCCGCGATGTCGACCGTGATGTCGACGCCGATCTCGTCAATCAAGCGGAGCGGGCCCATCGGCATGCCCCAAGCCACCAGCGCGTCGTCAATCGTCTTCGCGTCGCCAGCGGCCTCAAACATTTC
>JBKJKL010000328.1:0-2768 GCA_046597485.1 Chthoniobacterales bacterium | reverse complement strand
GTTCGTCCGACGGCCAAGGACGCGGCCGAAGACGAACATGCGCGCGCGCATCATGCTCGGGCTTGGTGTCATCTCGCTCGTCGTCTTTGCCCTTCTGCGCTGGAGCAATCTCTACGGCAACCCGACACCGTGGACCTCGCAAGCGTCGCCCTTCCGCACCTTCCTCTCTTTCATGGACTTGGGAAAATATCCGCCGTCGCTCCTTTACACGCTCGCCACGCTCGGCATCTCGCTTTGCTTGATGGGGCTCTTCGAACGTCTCCAGGCGAGCGGCACGTGGGCGCGCGGGCGCGGCATCCTCTCCATCTACGGCCGCGTCCCGTTCTTTTACTACGTGCTGCACTTCAGCACCATTCACCTTGCGGCATTACTCACGACGGCGGCCCTGGGGCGCGACTGGACCTGGTGGATCGCGCTCCCGCCGACGGGCGGCATCTTCATCGGCCAACTGCCGGGCAGCGGGTTTTCGCTCGCGATCGTTTACCTCGTTTGGGCGCTGATCGTCGCGTTCTGCTACTTCCCGTGTCGCTGGTTCGCGCGGCTTCGGCAGCGCAATCGCAGCCCCTGGCTCTCCTATTTGTAAAACGCTCGCCACGCGGACGCGGCGCGATTCATCTGCGATGCGCCCACTTGTCCGGCTAACGAATCTTCTCTTCCTCCTCGCCGTCTTCGCAGTTGTGCCGCTCCAGGCGCGCGTGGAGCGCATCGAGATCCTCTCCCGGAGCGACGTGCTTGAGGGCAAGCCCTTCGGAGAAGCCGGCGCTTACGAAAAGGTCATCGGGAAAGCGCACTTCGCGGTCAGGCCGGAGAGCGCGCCGAACAAGTTGGTCGTCGACCTCGACAAGGCACCGCGCAACTCGCAGGGCGAGGTCGAGTTCGCGGCCGACATCTTCGTCCTCAAGCCGAAGGACGCGGCGAAGGCGAGCGGGAGCGCCTTGCTCGAAATCCCGAATCGCGGCGGCAAAGGGATGCTGCGGGTGGTGCAGGACGCGAAGAGCGCGCTCGACCCGACCACGGCCGAGGAGTTCGGCGATGGCTTCCTCATGCGCCGCGGGACCACGATCGTCTGGATCGGCTGGCAATGGGATGTGCGCGACGAACCGGGCCTGATGCGACTCTACGCCCCTGCCGCGCAGGGTGAGGGGAAGCCGATCACCGGTCTCGTCCGTTCCGACTTTATCGTCGACGAGAAAGCGACCGAGATGCCGCTCGGGCACGCCATCAACGGGACGATCGGCGGGACCGAATATGCCTGCAGCAATCCAGACGATCCGGCCAACGCGCTCACAGTGCGCGAGACTCCACTTGGCCAGCGGCGCGCCATCCCGCGGCGGAGTTGGCAGTTTGTCGAGACGCCGGACGCGCAGCCGCCTGGCCTGCGCAAGATTCGCCTAACGAGCGGTTCCTTTGAACCGGGGAAGATCTACGAGCTGGTTTACCGCGCGCAGAATCCGGTCGTCGTCGGGCTGGGGCTCGCCGCGGTGCGCGACTTTGCCTCCTGGCTCAAGAGCGCCGGGAACGATCTCGCGCCGGTGCAGCGCGTCCATGCCATGGGCATATCGCAGAGCGGGCGTTTCCTGCGCCAGTTCCTCTTCGACGGCTTCAACACAGACGAGGAGGGGAGCCGCGCGCTCGATGGCCTGCTGGTGCACGTCGCTGGCGCGGGCCGCGGTAGTTTCAATCATCGCTTCGCCCAGCCCTCACGCGACGCGCAGCCGTCGAACACCTTCTTCTATCCCACAGACATCTTCCCGTTCACCGATCTGCCGACGACCGATCCGGTCTCCGGCCAGACGGCTGGCCTGCTCGACCGCGCCCGCACCGACGAGGTCGTCCCGAAGATTTTCTATACGAACACCTCCTACGAATATTGGTCGCGCGCGGCTTCGCTTATCCACACTTCGCCGGATGGAAAGAGCGACCCGCCGCAACACGAGAATGTGCGCATTTACCTCCTCGCTGGCTTGCAGCATTTTACCGCGCCCTTTCCGCCGGAGCCGGTGAAGGATCGCCCGCTCCTCGCGCAGAACCTGCCGAACCCGAACCCCGTCCTCTACTTCTGGCGCGCGCTCTTTGTTGCGATGGATGACTGGGTGCGCGACGGGAAGGCGCCGCCCGAGAGCCGCTATCCAAAGCTCGGCGATAAGACGCTCGTGGCGCGTGAAGCGGTCAAGTTTCCGAAGATGCCTAACGAGCAATTGCCGGCGACCGCGCACCAGGCCTACCACCTCGACTTCGGCCCGCAGTGGAAGGAGCGCATCATCACGAAGCAGCCACCCGCGGTCGGCGCGCCGTTTCCGGTTTTCCTCCCGCAAGTGGATGAGGACGGCAACGACCTCGCCGGCGTTCGCCTTCCGGAACTGGAGGTGCCAATCGCCACCTACACCGGCTGGAACCTGCGCGATCCGCAGATCGGATTCCCGACCGTGCGGGTCAGCTTCCTTGGCTCCACGCTGCCCTTTCCGAAAACGAGCGCGGACGCGAAAGGCGACGCGCGTCTCCCGATTGCCGAGCGCTACCAGTCGCGCGAAGAGTACCTCGAGAAGTTCACCGCCGCCGCCCGCCAGTTGTCCGAGGATCGCTTCCTTCTCGCGGAAGATATCGACGCACTCGTGCAACGCGGCGGTGCCGAGTGGGACTGGGCGACGTCTCGTTAGGCGTCGCAGCGCGCGCTACTCGGGCTTGAACAACGGCGGCACCGTCGGCTCGGGAGTCTGTGGAATCTCGCTCGCCGCTTGCTGCGAGAAATCTCCCGGGATCCAGCCTTC
>JBKJKL010000027.1:0-6169 GCA_046597485.1 Chthoniobacterales bacterium | reverse complement strand
GGCGAAACACGGACTTCCAACTTCCAACGCTGAACGCGGCTGCGAACTAGACAGGATTTACAGGATTCTTAGGATTAACTGGAAGGGGATATTACTGCCAACCTCTTAGCTCGATGCCTTGTCGTTTTAGTTGGTCATGGATCCACTGCGGATAGAGTAGGGCGGAGGCGGTCGCCTGGTGGGCGAGGATGATGAGCCAGAAAATGAATTGGTAGCTTCGCTTGCGGTTTTTGTGGCGGAGGCAGCGCTGGGCGAGGTAGGCGGCGGGCCAGCCACCGAGGAACTCGAGGCGGTGGAGGGTGGCCTCGGAGGTCCGTCGATGGCCTGCCTGGGCTTTCTGCTTGTCGTGGCGGTAGGCCAGATAGGTGATGACGTTGAGGAAAAGGGCGGTGCCCGCGATCGCGAGGGGCGGAAGGGGAAGCAGGGCGAGGGCGCGGGCGGGTAGGATAAGTAAGCCAGCGAGGACGAGGAGGGAGAAAAGGCTGGGGGCTTTCGTGGCAAGACGCGGATGGGGGAATTGCACGTCTTGGGCACACATGTTTCCGTGGGGACCGGGGCCGGCGATGAAACGGACGGGGTCGCCGACCCGTGGACTTAGGGAGCGGGCGCGGAACTCGCGCCGGTGGAGGAAGACGCGCTGGCCGTCGCATTCCAGCCATCCGTGGCCGCGGGCGTTGTCCCACTCGACGATGGTGCCGGTAAAGATGGGGATCACTGGGCCGGGGGATGAGGACGAACTAAGCAGGATTTACATGATTAACTGGAGGGAGGGAATCTTGATTTTGGTGAGATGCAAGAACCGCGCGACCTCGAGAAGCGCAGGACGGGCGCAGCCCAAGACCTAAGCCGGATAAAACTTCAGTCACGCGGCTGACATATGAGAAGTTACTTTTCTCGGCGGAGTTGGTATTCGTTGCGAAACGTGAGTGTGTCGGGCGAGTCGCCATCCTCCTTCGTCATGGTGATCCGATCGGCTGCGAGCTCGAGGCGATAGCGGAGAAAGACTTTTCTCCCGTCGTCCGTAGTTTCGCGGGTGACCACGAAGCGGGTCGGTTGTCTTCTTCAGTGCGAGCGCTGATCTGGCCGCGGTAGTTGTCATCCGGCGTCGCTCCAGACCAGTGCAGTTCGCTGTGCGCAAGGTCGAATTGGATTCGTTCGTAGGAGGAAACAAAGCGGCCACGGCCTTCATCGTAAGTGAAATGGAGTTCGATCTCGTCGGGCGCGCTCATCGCGATCGCAAGTGTGGTGGGAAGGGTGACGAATTCGTCCGGTTTGCTGTAATCGCGATAGCGCAGTTGGCCCTTCCACAGCCCTTCGATCTCCGTAAGGAGAGGCAGGGGTGTGGGGTTAACCACGGCTCGGGCGGCGGTGATGGCAGTGAGGAGTAAAACTACAAGAAGACGGCCGGTCATGCCCAGAACTACGCTCGTGCGCCACGAACGGATGGCGGATGCTAGGGCGCGACGAGACCGGAGAGGGACTCGGAACGACCAACGTTCCCACTCCGCGTTCGCCTTACTTCCGCCGGTATTTCTCGAGGTACTTGTCGCGCAGGTGCGTCTGACGATTGCTCAGGTCAATCTGGCGGCCATCGATGTAGGCAGCTTCGATGTGGCCGGGGAAGTCTAGGGGGTCGCCGCTGGTGATGAGGAGGGTGGCAGCTTTGCCGACCTCGAGGGAACCAAGTTGATCGGCGATGCCAAGGAGTTGCGCGGGATAAAGAGTAACGGCCTTGAGCGCCTCGTCGCGCGGGAGGCCAAAGGCGGCGGCCAAGGAGGCCTCGAAGGGCATGTTGCGCTCATGGGGTGCCTGGCTCTCGCGGCCGGCGCGGGCGATGCAGAAGCGGACGCCAGCGCGCTGGAGCTCGGCGGCGTTACTAAACTGGCTGTCGTAGGGATCGTCGCGCCGCGAGGGCAAGGCGGTGGGGTAGCTAACGACAACAGGGATATCGCGTGCCTTTAACTGTCCGGCCATGCGCCAGGCATCGTGCCCGCCGACGAGGGTGAAGCTGAGCTGCTGACGATCGGCGAAAGCGATGGCGGCCTCGATTTCGGCTAAGCTCTCGGCATGAATGAAGAGAGGCAGTTTGCCTTCGAAGACAGGCAGCATGGCTTCCCAACGCTGGTCCACTTGGAAGGCGGGGCCGGCGGTCTTTTTCGCCTGCCAATAGGAGCGGGCGATATCAAACGCGTCGCGCAGGGTCTTGATCGATTTGTCGATCTCCTTCTGCTGGTCCTCGAGCGTCTTCGGCGCGTCGGGCTCGCGATTCAGGCGCATGGCGGGCCAGCGGACGTGGAGGGCGGCGGGGGCGCGGATGGTCATGGCGGCAGGCGTCCAGCCATCGAGCCGAATAATGGCGCTCTGGCCGGAGATGAGGCCGCCATCCGGGACGGAGAGGGCGGTCAGAATACCGTTGCTGCGGGTCACGGGAATGAGCTCGCTATCGGGATTAACGCTCGTGGCCGCGCGGGCGTTCGGGTTGATCCGGCCGGTCTCGGCGACGTCGAGGGTGGAGCGGACGGCATCGATCTCGGTGAGGCCGAGGACGGTGTGGGCGCTGATGAGCCCGGGATAAATATGTTTCCCGGGGAGATCGATAATCTCGGCCGCGGCGGGCGGGGGGACCTGCGGCCCGAGGGCGACGATGCGGCCGCCGTCGAAAACGATCGTGCCCTGCGGAATCTCCGGGCCGCTGACGGGATGAATGGTGGCGCCACGCAGGACGATGGGATGCGACTGGGGTGGCGCGGGAATCTCCATGGAGCCGAAGAGCGGCGCGGCGAGGAGCGAAAGGGCGAGGGTAAAGGAGAGGCGCTTCATTATTCGTGGTGGCAGGTGTAGCGATCGCTGCCGTCGCCGTAGGCGCCGACGAGCTCGTGGGAGCGTTCCCAAGCCTCGGGCGAAGGTGGCGGCGGTTTCGGGCCGCCTTTCTTGTCGTCGCCGCCGTTCGGCTTACCGATTTCCTTCAGCCGCTCGGTGAGCGCTTTCTGGACGAGGGCGGTGCGCTGTTTCTCGTAAGCCTCGCGAGCGGCCCGGTCGCCGGCGCGGTCGAAATACTTCCGGCCATCGATCCAGGTCTGCTCGGCTAACGAGTAGTTCGAGAGCGGCGGGCCATTCCAGATGACGAAGTCGGCGTCCTTCCCCGGCTCGAGCGAGCCAACGCGGCCGTCGATGCGGAGCTGGCGGGCAGCGTTGATGGTCGCGAACTTGAGTGCCTCATCCGGCGGGACATCGCCGTAGCGCATCGACTTCCCGGCCTCGGTATTAAGGCGGCGGGCGAGGTCCGGGCTGTCGGAGTTAATCGTGGTGAGGACGCCGCGGCTCGCCATCATGGCGGCGTTAAACGGGATGGCATCGAAGGCCTCGATCTTGTAGCCCCACCAATCGGCAAAGGTGGAGGCGCCGACCTGCGCGGCGGCGATCTCATCGGCCACTTTGTAGCCCTCGAGGATGTGCTGGAGGGTGCCGAGCTGGATCTTGAACTCGCTCGTGACGCGGAGAATGGCGAGGACCTCATCCTGCCGATAGGAGTGGCAGTGGATGAGGCGCTTGTTGTTTACAATCTCGGCGAGCGCCTCGAGCTGGAGATCGCGGCGGAAGGGGAGTGGGCCTTTCCGTTTCGAGGCAGCCTCGTACTCTTGCGCGGCGCGGAAGCGGTCGCGGATAATCTCCTCCACGCCCATGCGAGTCTGCGGGTAGCGAGTGCTGAAACGCTCGCCCCAGTTCGATTGCTTGACGTTTTCGCCGAGAGCGAATTTTACGCCGGGCATGGCGCCCTCGAACTTCATCTCCTCGGGGAGCGCGCCCCAGCGAAACTTGATCACCTGGTTCTGCCCGCCGATCGGATTTGCGGAGCCGTGGAGAATGTTTGCGCTGGTCACGCCGCCGGCGAGCTCGCGGTAAAGGGCGATGTCGGTCGCGTCGATCACGTCGCCGATCCGCACCTCGCAGGTAACGGCGTGGCTGCCTTCATTCACGCCGCGACTGATCGCGGTGTGCGAGTGGCAATCGATAATCCCAGGCGTGAGGTGCAGGTTTTTGCCGTCGACAACAGCGGCGCCGGTCGGTGCTTTTAAGCCAGGCCCGACGGCGGTGATTTTCCCGCCAGTCACGAGAAGGTCGGCATTCTGCAAGGTGCCCTGCGGGCAAGCGGTCCAGACGGTCGCGCCCTGGATGAGCATGGCGGCGGGCTGCTCCGGAGGTGCGGTGCGGCCGTAGGCGCCGGCGGGAAAGGTCTCCGGGAACTCAAGCGGCTGATCGAGCGGCGAAGGCTTGTTCTCCTTCTTGCTCACATAGGGCGCGGTGCGGCGAGCGCTCCAGGCAAACTGCGACTGGTCGGGCGCGTCGCCGTTGCCCTTGATCTCGTCGCCAGCGAGCCGGCCGAAGAAGCGGACGGAGCCTTCGCCAGCGGCGAATGCTTTGGCGGGCACGAGTAGAAGCACGCCGCTGTCTTTGATCGAGAGCGTTGCTTTCTCCTCGCCAACCTTCGCCTCGAGCTTGTCGAGTTCGCCCTCGATGAGGAGCGGCTGCGTCTTGCCTGCCACGCTCAGCTCCCACGTGCCGCGCGGGTCGCGATCATCGGCGTGATCGGTGTCATACCAGCGGCCGTCTACCCAAGTGGTGAGGACGTTCGCATCGTCCGCGGTGAAGAGGTCGCCGCTCGCGACGACGAGGTTGGCGATGCGGCCCGGAGCGATGGAGCCGAGCCGGTCCGCGACGCCGAACATCTCGGCCGGAGCGCTAGTGAGCGCAGCGAGAGCGGCGTCCTTATTGAGGCCGCGCCTAACGACTAGTCGGAGGCGCGACCAGAATTCCTTTTCCGGCTTCTCGAGGTTCGCGGTGGTGAAGGCGATCGGGTTTCCGGCTGCGACGAGGAGCGCGGGATTGCTCGGGGCGCGGTCCCAGTGTTGGAGCTCATCGAGTTGATAATCGAGCGCCTGCGCGGGTCGCTCGACCTCGGGCGGCTTCGGGAAATCGAGCGGGAGAATGAGCGCGACTTTGTTCAGCGCTTTGCGCACGCGGTATTCGTAGCCGGTGCCGAGGAGGATCGGCTTGAGCTTGAACTCATCGGCAATTTTGAGCGCGCGGAGGAGGTCCTGCTCATCCTCGGTCTCAAAAACGGCGGGCTGTTTCCGCTGCGCGAACTCGGCGAGGGCGGCAAGGCTGGCGTTTGTTTCTGGACGCTCGGTCGCGGGGTTTTTGCGATATGCATCCTGCGCGGCCTGATACCAGCCGGCGTCGAGGAAGGTCTGGCGGATCAGCGCGATGCAGCCCATGAGCGAGGTCGGGTAACCGCCATCGCGCTGGCGCTGCACCTCGAGCGCGACGTGCTGCGCGACGCTGGCCGCGACCACGCTCGCGTTCGTCTCTTCGTTGTCGAGATTCAGCAAGGTGCTCGAGCCGCGGAAGACACCGCGACCAGGAACGACGAGCGCGGTGGTGAAGCCGAGGCTGCGCAGCTTCTCAGCCGCTTTCTTGTCGGGCTTCAGGAAGGCGGCGGCGTTGCGCTCCGGGGTGACGCTCGCGTTCCAGTCGTGTGTCCCCTTGACCGGCTCGCGCGGACTTTCTTTTGGCTTCGCGTTCGGATCTTCGGGATCGGCTTGCGGTGGCCGCGACGGCTGGGGCTGCAAGGTCTCTGGCAGACCGATGCGGCTGTAAGAATCAATGAAGCCGGGATAAATCGTTTTCCCCGCGAGGTCCCAGACCCGCGCCTCTGGCGGGACTTTCACAGACGGCCCGACCTCCGCGATGACACCGTCGCGGATGAGGACGGTGCCTTTTTCAATCACATTGCCGGGACCAGCGACGACGCGCGCATTTGTTAACGCATGAACACGCGGATCGTTTTCGCGTAGGCCTTGGTGCGGCGTGGTCGTAATCTGCGAACCGGCGGGTGCAGCAAGAAGAAGCGCCCCGAGGGCGACGGCGGCAGGGCGGGCGAAGCGCGAGAGGTCAGCCATTGGGTGGGCAGCGTAACCAGACCCGCGCAGCGCACAAGTGCGAGGCGTCGGCCCGACGAAACTCTGCGCGCGCGGCGCGCTGCTGCGCCGCAGCGGCGGCGCGCTGCATCGCGGCGAGCTTCTTTGTCCCGCGATAACTCCAGGCCGTCGTCGCAAGGAGAGCGCCCACGATGAGCGTGACCGTTTGCGGCTCTGGCACCGGCGCGATG
>JBKJKL010000476.1:0-2549 GCA_046597485.1 Chthoniobacterales bacterium | reverse complement strand
AGCGCAGGCAAGAGGCAACTCGTCAGCTGCTCAGCCGCGCTCACGTGGATGGCCGAGGGGATCACGTCGTTGCTCGACTGCCCCATGTTTACGTGGTCGTTCGGGTGCACCGGGTCGCGCGCGCCGATCGTTTTCCCGGCGAGGAGGCAGGAGCGATTCGAGATGACCTCGTTGGCGTTCGTGTTGGTGCTCGTGCCGGAGCCGGTTTGGAAAATGTCGAGCGGGAAGTGCTCGTCGAGCTTGCCCTCAATCACTTCCTCAGCGGCCTGGACGATGAGCGCGGAGCGGCTCGCTTCGAGCAAACCGAGGTCGTGGTTAGCCTGCGCAGCGGCCCATTTCAAAAGGCCGAGCGCGCGAATGAAAGGCCGCGGAAAACGATAGCCGCTGACCGGAAAATTGAGCACGGCGCGCTGCGTCGAAGCGCCATAAAGTGCGGACTCCGGGACGGACATTTCGCCCATCGAGTCCTTTTCCGTGCGAGACGCGCCGGAAGAGGTCATCGCCGAGCAGCGGCGTGGGCCGGTTCCATCGCGGGATGGGCGTGGCCGTTTCGCGTGTTCGCCTTTTCGAAAACGGTGATGAACATCGGTGGGACATTCTGGAGGAAATACTCCGAAGTGGCGTTTGCAAAAAGAGTGGCGTGCTGCCGCAGCTCGTTGGTCACCTGATAGATGATGAAGGCGCCGCCCGGCTTGATCGCGTCGTGGGTCTGCTGGAGCAGGGCGCGCTTTTTCGTGATCTCAAGAATGCTAAACGGGATGCCCGAGATGATGTAATCGCACTGCGCGATCCCGAGCCGTTGCATCTCCACGGTGAGCCGCGCGGCGTCGCCGCTGATGACGTGAACGCGCGGGTCGTGCGAAAACTGACGCTGGAGGTCGACCGAAAGATCAGGGTCCAGCTCAAAAAGAAGGAGGGTGGAATCGGCCGACATGCGGCGAGCGATCTCGCGCGAGTGGACGCCTTCGCCTGGGCCGTATTCCGCGATCACGCGCGGTGCGCCAAAGTCCATCTTACTGGACACGCGCTCGACCATCGCCTTCGAGCTGGGGATGATCGAAGCGACCTGAAAAGGACGCTGCAGGAATCGCTTGAGAAACAGGACACTCATGGAGCTGACACGGTTAACTTGAGGTTGCCCCGTGTCCAGCAGCATGTCCGAGCGGCGGCAGGCGAAGGGGTGCCCTGCGGATACGCGCTAAAGAGCTATTTGGAGGCATTCCTCCTCCTGCAGCTTCGCTTCGTGTGAGAAGCATTGACAGAACGAAGGGAAGTCGGAATCCTTGGCCTCCCCCACAAAAAGGCTTGCCCGCCTTCTTGGACTCTGTTGAAACCCGCACATGCATAATCTGTTAACAGTTAAGGAAACCGCGAAGTATCTGCGGATTCCGCTGCCGACAGTTTATTACCTTGTGCAGCGAGGACAGCTGCCCGCCATCCAAATCGGCGGCCGCTGGCGTATCAAGAAGTCCGCGCTCGATCGCGACATCTTAAAGGAGAACAAGTCCGGCCAGCCGACTGTCCTGGTGGTCGATGACGATGAGGCCCTGCAGAGTCTCTTTAAGCTTTTCCTGAAAAAGATCGGCTTCAGCCGGGTGGTTGTCGGCACCGTCAAGGAAGCCCTCGTCGCGCTCGACAAGCAGCACTTCGATCTTTTGTTCCTCGACCTGAAACTGCCGGACGGTCCGGCTGATGACGTTTTCGAAGCGGCCAAGCGGATCGATCCCGAGCTACCCATCGTCATTATCACCGGTTATCCCGACAGCGAGATGCTCGACCGCATCCTCGCACACGGCCCGGTCATGGTCTTGAAGAAGCCGCTCGAAGTGGAGCAGCTGAAGCAGACGGTGCGCATCCTTGGTCACAAGGACGCGGCCAAGCTCGCCGCCTAGTCGCGGCGATCGATCTCCGGCGAAATCTGCCGGGAAAGCAGCCAACGCACGCCAAACATGTCCACCGTGGCCCGGACGGCGCGGTTCCCGAGGCCATACTTGCTCACGCCAAACTGGCGCGGGCGATGATTCACCGGCACTTCCACTAGTTTGTAGCCGGCGCCTTTGACCAGCGCCGGGATGAACCGGTGCATGCCCTTGAACGGGACCAGCGCGTGCACGCATTCGTGGCGCATCGCTTTCAAGGTGCAGCCGGTGTCGCGCACCCCATCTTTCGTGAAGCGGCTCCGGACGAAGTTGGCCACGCGGCTCGTGATTCGTTTGACCGTGGTGTCTTTGCGCACCGCGCGATAACCGCACACCAAGTCGGCGCCGGAGTCGAGCTCGCGCAGCAGTTTTGGAATGTCCGCTGGGTCATTCTGTAGATCGCCGTCGATCAAGACCGCCACGCGCCCGCGCGCCGCGTGCAGCCCGGCGTACATTGCCGCGCTCTGGCCAGCGTTTTGAGCAAAGGGGAGGACGCGGACCCGTTCGCTGGTCTTAATCCGCGCGATCGTCCCATCCTTGCTCCCGTCATCGACAAAGATCAGCTCGTAATCAAACCCGGCGAGCGCGGTTTCCAGTTCGCTTTGCAGGATGGCGACGTTCTCTTCTTCA
>JBKJKL010000437.1:0-8844 GCA_046597485.1 Chthoniobacterales bacterium | reverse complement strand
CCGGCATTTTTTGTTGGACTGATCCACTCGGGGGTGTCCGGCGGGGAATTGATAGGAGCGCGACGCGCCAGACTTTGCCACGGGGCCATGGGGTGCGATTGATTTGCCAAGCGATTTCGACTGGTCTGCCGACGCTCAGCCGGCAGCGGACGGTGGTCAAAAACCGGAGTGAACTACTGCTCACGCCTCTCAGATGGCGGCGACCGCAACGGCGTCGTCTGCTAACCAATAGATTACGATCAATACCGCCAATTTTTTGCCATTACCGCGACATGAAACAGTTTGCAAAGTGCCATGCTGGCAAGCACAGTGCGGCCGATTTCGGGGGCATAGCTCAGTTGGTAGAGCGCCAGCTTTGCAAGCTGGATGTCAGGGGTTCGAACCCCCTTGCCTCCACTTCCCTTTTACCGACTTAAAAATCCTCAGCCGCGCTAGCGCCGTTCTGAGAAATCGAGGTGTCGCTGGAAACGACAAAACCCGGCGGTGGAATGGAAAGCGGCGGCTTCTCGGACTGCAGAGCACTCGCTCCTCCCAAGACGTTCTTCTTCGGCGCGAGATCGCTCAGGTTCAAAGCCGCTTTCCCGGTAGACGGTGTGTTTTCAGGCATTCGATTTAATTTCCATTGCACGAGATGTCCCCACGCGCGAAGACCCGTTACTTGCCGTATCCAATCCGCGGCTTCAAGCCCCAATCGGTTTCCCGCAGAAATTGGACGTCTTTCCGACAGGGAGTGGGCCTGACTGGGCTCGAACCAGTGACCCTGCGCTTATCAAGCGCATGCTCTAACCAACTGAGCTACAGGCCCGGAATGGCCACTTTTGCGGCCGAGGAAGTGAACAGTGCGCGGAGATGCCGACGCGGTCAAGCTACAGCGTGCATGAAGTTTCGCATCGACGGCGAGCCGAGAAACTCGTGCGATTCGACGCCTCTCGCGTTGGCCGTGTGACAGCGCCTAACGAGTGGCCGCTTCGGCCAAGCCGGGATCCGGCCGCCAGGCGAGCAGCCAATAAATGACTACGCCAATGAGTGCACCGCAGGCGTCGATCATCACATCCTCGACCGAAGCAGTGCGCGACGGGACGAACATTTGATGGAACTCGTCCGAGGCGGCGTAGGTCGCGGCGATCAGGAGCGCGAGGCCGGCCTGGCGTGGCAGCCGCGCCGGGAGCCAGCTGCGCAGCGCACGCAGGAGCAGCATGGCGAAGACGGCATACTCCGTAAGGTGGGCCCCTTTCCGGACAATCAGCTGCGCCATGAGGAGCCCATTTGCGCTGAGGTGCGGATCGAACCAAAGCAGCAGCGGAAGAAGAAACCGGGCCGTGTTGGAGGACGAGCCGAGATTGCTCGAGGCGGTAAAAATAACGAGCATCCAGGTAAAAACAGGCACCCAATCGCTGACGAAGTTTTGTTCCCGGTTCTTCAAACGAGTCGCACCTTAAACTGCGATCTGCATTGGGCCAAAGTGCTTCCCGCATTGCATTCGTGGTGCTGATTCTTACGGTAGCGCGCGCCGATGTCCCTTCTCGACCTCCAGCAGCCCCTTTGCTTCGCACCTATTTTTCAGGAGCGAATTTGGGGTGGGCGCCGGCTGAAGACATTGTTTGGGAAAGCGCTTCCACCTGGCCAGAGCATCGGTGAATCGTGGGAGATCGTCGATCGCCCCGAGGCGCAAAGCGTCGTTCTGTCCGGGCCACTTACCGGCCGATCCCTCCACGACCTCTGGCGCGATCAGCGCGTGTCGATCTTTGGACCGATGGATAAGGCCCCGCGCTTTCCGCTTCTGATTAAACTTCTCGATGCGGAAGAGAGGTTGTCGCTCCAAGTTCATCCGCCGCCGGAGGCTGCTGCTGAGATGCACGGAGAGCCGAAGACGGAGTTCTGGTACGTTGCGCACGCCGCACCCGGCTCGGAGTTGATCGTTGGTTTCAATCAAGAGACCTCGCGGGCCGAGTTCGCGGAGAGCTTGGAACGCGGCACGGCAGAAGAGCGGGTCTACCGCCTGCCAGTGCGCGTAGGCAACGCGATGTTCCTCCCGAGCGGCCGCATCCATGCCATCGGCGCGGGGAGCGTAATCGTGGAGATTCAGCAGAATAGCGACACGACGTATCGCTGTTTCGACTGGAATCGGCGCGATGAGAACGGGGAGCCGCGCCGGCTGCACATCGCCGAATCGCTCCGTTCGATTAATTTCGACGATATCCGCCCTAGCCTGGTCGCGCCTGCAGGGGAATCGCTCGTACGCGACGACCTCTTCGTGATCGAGAAATGGACGCTGAGCCGTCCGCGCACGATCGCGCCGCCCGGCACCTTCGCCATCGTCATCGGCCTGACCGGCGCCTGCGCTTGCGCTGGGGTGACGATTGCGCCCGGGCAAGTCATGCTCGTGCCGGCTTGTCTGGCGCAGCGGGAAATCGAGCCGCGCGCCGCGGGGAGCACGCTCCTGCGGGTGACGACTCGTTAGGCGCGCGAACCGGCCAGACGATCGAGCACGCGTGGCGCGCGCACTTCCTCGACGTTGTCGAATTTCCAGCGCCCCTCCTCGTGGGTGAGGCTGTAGAGAAACGAGCGGAAGCTACCGTCGCCCGCGAGCAGGTAGACCTGCACGGCCGCACTCGTCCCGTGCACCTTCACCTCGCCGTATTCCACGCGGTAATGGCGCGCCATTTCGGGATAACGCTGGCGCATCATCTTCTCGAATTGCGGGACCGTGAAGCGCTGCTGCACGCCGGTCGCGGCGTGGCGATACGCGCTCAGGTAGTCCGCCGCCTGCAGTGCGGCCAGCTGTTCGTTCACGATCGCAAAGAGCTCGCGCGGAGCCGGCGGCAGCACATGTTCCCGCAGCTTCTGCGTGACGACGAAACCCGCCCCGCAGATGAAGAGGAGGAGGGACAGGAGCGCGGCTTTGGTCCTGTGCGACATGCGTGAAGAGGCATCGTAGCAGCCGAGTCAAGCCGCCTGTCCGAGCCGGCGTAAATACGGAAAACTGTAGATGCCGCTGTCGTGGCCATCGCCCCAGCGCGGCTGGAGCGCGTAGCCGCCGACAAATTGCCAGCCGCGCAGTTCGAAGCTGGCTGGCGTGTAAGTCACGCGCGGCCGCACCAGGTTGCCCATCACGTCCGGCTCGCCGCCACAAGCCGCGCAAGGGCAGGCGCGGCGCAAAAGCTCCAACGCGAGATACGACTCGGTGTGGTCGTTCCATCCGATGGCCAGTTCGTGGCCGATGAGCTGCACGTTGCGCGTTTCGATTCGCATCTGCGCAAACTACCTGCGCCGCATTTGGCTCACAACAAACGAACCGCGGTGATCGAGATGCGGCCGCCAAAGCAAACCGCCACATCCGCTCCCGGCGTGCGCGGACGCTGCCGGTATTCGCCCGCGTAGTAAAGCCCACTCTCCGCTTCGTGGCGGTAGTTCAGCGGAAGCGGCTTCGGGTCGAGCTCGCACTCTACGATCTCCGGATCGGGCGCGTCCGGCGGTAGGTGCGGCAGATTGATATTGTAAAAGAAACCCTCCGCCCGCGGCCGCGCGATGAGGTCTTTCAAAATGGGGATCGTCCAGCGAGTCGCGCGCGCCCAATCAAACTCCATCCCGAGGTTAAAATAATGCGAGACCGCGATGCCCGGCCAGCCGTGCAGGACGGCTTCGCGCACCGCCGCTACGGTGCCGGAATAGAAAACATCCGCGCCGAGATTCGCCCCGTGGTTGATCCCGCTCAGGATCCAGCTTGCCTCCGGGACGAGATGCAGTAGGCCCAGCCGCGTGCAATCCGCCGGAGTGCCGTGGATGGCGTACCGATCCGGACCGCGCGCTTCAATCCGCACGCCGGTTTCCCAAGTCACGCGATGGCTCACCCCGGACTGCGGACCGGCCGGCGCGACGACGATTGGCTCGCCAATGTGCCGCGCCGCTTCGGTTAACGCCGCAATGCCTTCTGCATCGATGCCATCGTCATTCGTCAGCAGCAGCTTCATCTTTTTTCGGTGGGAGAGGGGACGGTAAACTGCGCGCTCCCGCATCGTAGAGGACGGAGTAGAGACGGTCCAAGTCGACCGGTTTTGGGATGACGGCGAGCGCGCCGGCTTCTTGTACCGCTTCGATCTGCGCGAGGCCGCTCACGAGGATGATGCGCGCTTTCGGATCTTTCGAAAGAATCATGCGGCATGCGGTCGCGCCGTTTAGCCGCGGCATCTTGTAATCCATCAGGACGACGTCCGGCGCGAGTCGCGTGTAGGCCTGGATCGCCTCCAGCCCGGAGCTGACGACCTGCGCGACTTCATGCCCACAACGCTCGACCATCGCCGCCAGGCTTTGGCCCACTGCCCGTTCATCATCCGCGATCAGGACGCGCACAGCGCCACCTTTGCACATGAGCGCCACCAGCGCGCGGGCGACTCGTTGCCGCCGAACATTAGGAATCGCCCCCGAGCGCCGCCCGCATTTGCGCGAACCGGCTCTTACCGGTGTCGGTCGGGACCGGCGTGGCGAGCAGCTTCTGCAGGTTGACGCGCTCGATAAACTCCGGCGCCAGCTCCTTGATGAACGAGCTGGGAGTGCAGGAAAAAGCGCTGCCGTATTTCATCCGGTTGCGGCAATGCGTGAGCGTGAGCGTGCGGCGCGCGCGTGTGATACCGACGTAAAGAAGGCGCCGCTCTTCGTCGATTGTGCCCTCCGTTTTCGAGCGGTCGTGCGGCAGGATGCCTTCTTCAAGGCCGACGAGATAGACGTGGCGAAACTCGAGACCCTTCGCGGCGTGCATCGTGATCAAAGTCACGCCCTGCTTCTTCTCGATGTCGTCCTCTTTCTCTTCCTCGCGCTCCTGGTCGAGCGTGACTTCATCGAGAAAACCGCGCAGGCCCTTCGTGGAGCGTTTCGTGAAATCGCCGAGGTCGCGGATAATGTCACGGATGTTGCCGGCGCGGGCGTCGCCTTCCTCGACGGACTTGCAACTGCGGCGCAATTCCTCGTCATATTTCACCTCGACGACGAGCTGATTCACGATCGAGGCCGCATCGCTCAGCGGCTGCGCGAGCTTGGTCTCAAAGTCGGAAATCAATTCGACAAAAGTCTTAATGCTGGCCGCGGTGCGGCTTGTAGCCAGCTCGAGAAACGCTGGGGCCTGCAGCGCAGACCAGAGACTGGTTTTTTGCTGCACGCTTTCGTGCAAGGCGCGTTCGACCGTCGCCGGGCTGATGCCGCGCGCGGGCGTGTTGATGATGCGGAGCAGGTTCGCGTCGTCGTCCGGATTCACGAGAACGCTCATGTAGGCGAGGACGTCCTTCACCTCGCGTCGGTCGAAGAAACTTTTCCCGCCGACAATCCGGTAGGGAATCTGGAGCCGCCGCAGGTTTTCTTCGAGCGCGCGAGACTGCGCGTTCATGCGGAAGAGAACGGCAAAACTCTCCCAGGCGTCGCCGCCGTCGAGGTGGCGGCGTTGGATTTCCTCGGCCACGAACTGCGCTTCTTCGCGGTCGTTCGGCGCCTCGACGATGCGCACTTTCTCGCCGTCGCCGCTCGCACTCCAGAGACGCTTCGGTCGCCGGCGCGGGTTATTTTTGATCAGTGAATTCGCGGCGCCGAGGATCGAGTTCGTGCTGCGGTAATTTTGCTCGAGCTGAACGATTTTCGGATCCGGGAAGTGCGCCTCAAACTCGAGGATGTTGGTGACGTCGGCGCCCCGCCAGGCATAGATCGATTGATCGTCGTCGCCCACGACCGCGACGTTGTGCTTCTCGTCGGAGAGCAAGGTGACGAGCTCGAGTTGGAGCTTATTCGTGTCCTGAAACTCATCGACCATCAGGTAGCGAAATTTATCCCGCCAGCGCGCCCGCACGTCGGGATGCTCGTTGAGTAATTTCACCGTGAGCAGGAGGAGATCGTCGAAGTCGACCGCGTTCGCATTTTTCAGCTCGTGCGTATAGCGCAGGAAGACGGCACCGAGGAGCGTCTCCTCGTCAGTCGGCGCGGCCCAGGCGTTGTTCTTCGCTTTGCTGATCGCGGCTTTCGCGACGTTCGGGTCGAGCTTTTCGTCGCGCGCCGCGGTGCGGGTGATGATCTTCTTGATCAACCCGAGCTGATCGCCCTCATCGTAGATGCTGAAGTTATTCTTGTAGCCGAGGCGATCAATCCCCGCGCGCAGGATGCGGAGACAAAGCGCGTGGAAGGTCGACATCGTGACCTGCTTGGCCGCGGCCGGCTCCACCAAGCGCGCAAGCCGCTCGCGCATTTCTGTCGCCGCTTTGTTTGTGAAGGTAACGGCGAGGATGTTCGACGGATTGACGCCGCGCTCGATGAGGTAGGCGACGCGCATCGTGATCACGCGGGTCTTGCCGGTGCCGGCGCCGGCCAGGATGAGGAGCGGGCCTTCCGTGCTCGTCGCGGCGCGGCGCTGCGCGTCGTTTAGTTCGGAAAGACGGAGACGCGACATGAACCGCGTAACTTCTGCGCAAATGCGGCGCGCGCGAACCGCTATTGTTATGCCGCGGGCAACTTTTCGCGCAGGGACTGCACTTCCGCCTCGAGCGCGTCGATCCGGCGTCGGTCTGCAGCGATCGCCTCGGTCAGGCCATTGAGGGCGGCGTGCAAATTGTGGTCGCGTTGATCGGTAAACGAGATCGCCAGCTCAGCCGTCGCGTGACGGACGAATGCGAGATCGCCTTCATTGGAAAGCATGGCGTCCGTCTATCGAAAAGCCCGCGCGCGAACAAGCAAGATTCGCTGGGGACGAGATGCGCGCGGCGCGGGACACGATATATTGCGCCATGAAAACGACCCTGATCATGACCCTCGCAGGCGTAATGGGACTGTCGTTCCTCGCCGGTTGCACGACCTCCACCACCGTCGCGGCGCACGACCCGACGAAGCCGACCTACACCACGGAAAAAAAAGTCTATCCGAAGGAAGAGCTCGATAAGCGCGGACGGCAGAATGTGGGTGAAGCGCTCGCCGCGCAGGATCCCTCGATCACGTATACCGGCCGCCACTAGAAGCGCACCATCAACCGGGGGGCAGCGAAGCCCGCGGCGCAAAATTTCTCGCGCTGCGAGGGAAGAAGACGCGCGCCCGTGGTGATTCGAACACCAAACCTTCTGATCCGTAGTCAGATGCTCTATCCAGTTGAGCTACGGGCGCTAGAGAGCCGGTATTTAGCGCAATCCCCGCCGCCGCGCAAACGAGATGCACGGCGGCGATGGCGCGGAGAAATTACCCTTTTCGAGCCGCGCAGGATTCGCGCGCGAAAAACCGTGCAAACGGCGTTGCAAAGCAGTTCGAGGGTGTTACTCGTTCGGCGATATGGCTGACCTGATCAAAGCGGATCAACTGAAAGACCGGTTGAAGAAAGTGCCCGAGTGGGAACTGGAGAAGAAGCACATCGAGCGGACTTTCGAGTTCGATGATTTCACTGAGGCGGTCGATTTCGTGAATGCCGTCTCGGAGGTTTCTGAGGAAGAGGAACATCACCCCGACATCGACATCCGCTACAACAAGGTGCGGCTGGTTCTGTCGACCCACAGCAAGGGCGGCCTGACCGATCTCGATTTCTCGCTCGCCGAGCGCATCGACACCCTCTCGGAGTAAGGGTGGCCGCGCCGTCTGGCGATCCTCCGCCGCAGCCGAGTCGCGCCCGGATGATTTTCGCGGCGATCATCGTCGCGCTCACTTTTTTCGCCGTGTGGGCGGTGATCGAATATCGCAGCCAGCCGCCGTCGCCGCCGAATCCAATCGGCGTGCCGGTGAAGCGCTAGCGACGTTTTCGCGGCGCGGCGGAACCGTCAGACGTAGCTGGGCTGCGGCTTCTTCTCGAAGCCGACCGCGTCGGGCAGCGAGCGGCCCTCGTCGACGTCGATAAACTCGAACATCGTCCGGATTTCGGAGCGGCCGGCCATGCCCGCTTCCTTCTTCCGCCGCATCAGCATCGGGCTGGTTTCGTCGTTCCAGCCGACCTTCCGCATAAACTCATTCCAGACGAAAATCTGATCCTCGTCGGGGCGGCAGCCATTTTCGAAACACCACTGCAAGATCTCCTCTTCGTTGCCGCCTTGGGCGACGCGTTGCTCGAGCTGGCGGTAATCGACGTGCAGAAAACGCACGCACCTCGAGTCGAACCCGCGGCCGAGGTTGGCCTGATAATCCGGCGGGAGCTGGCCTGTCGCGTGCACCCGGATTTTGTCGATCATCCGGCCGAAATAGACGATACCGCTGAGCTTCGCGGCGGGGCTGCGAATGGGTAAAGCGCTCATTAGCAGAGCAGTTTCACCAAAGTTATTCCCAACTCTCAAGCTTTCGATACCGCGAGCCGTGCGGCGCGATTGCCGCTTGTCCGGTGGAGCGCGCTGCGGGAGCGTCCGATGAAATGGATCGAATCGTCGGGATCGAGACCGAGTATGGATGCCTGGTGAACGGCGATGGTCTTTCGGGTGGCGTCGATTCTTGGCCAGCGAAAGTGCGGAATCATCTCTTCCGCAACGCGCGCGCCGGGGTGATCGACCTCCATTATCGCGACTACGAAGAGCCGCCGGGCAACGGTGGTTTTCTCTTAAACGGCGGCCGCGTTTACCTCGACATGGGGCATATCGAGTACGCCTCGCCGGAGTGCCTGAGCCTGCGCGACATGGTGGCCTACGATCTTGCGGGCGATGAATTGCTTTGCTCCGCGGTCCACGCTTTAGGCGCGGAGGAGCGCGTCTCCTTCATCAAGAACAACGTCGACCATCACACCGGCGCGACGTTTGGCTGCCACGAGAATTACCTGATGCGGCGCGAGGCGCAATTCACGCCTCCAGTCCTCGGGACGCTACTCGCCTTCCTCGCCACAAGGCAGATTTTTACCGGCGCCGGCCGGGTGGG
>JBKJKL010000415.1:0-2898 GCA_046597485.1 Chthoniobacterales bacterium | reverse complement strand
TCAAAAGATGATCGGCAACATCCCTTACACGCCACGCGTGAAGAAGGTGCTCGCCCTTGCAGGTAAGGAAGCAAAGGCCCTGAACCATTCGTATGTCGGGACGGAACACATTCTCCTAGGGCTCCTTCGCGAAGGCGAAGGCGTAGCCGCCCGCGTCCTGAAAACTCTCGAGGTCGATATCGAGCGGACCCGCAACGAAATTCTCAAGGAACTCGATCCGAATTTTACCCCGCCGGAATCTGACAGTGAAGGCAGCGAACCTACCGGGCCTGGGAAGAAGGACGTCAAGACGCCCGCCTTGCGCGCCTTCGGCCGTGACCTGACGGAGTTGGCGAAGAAGAACGAGCTGGATCCGGTCATCGGCCGCGTCAACGAAATCGAGCGCGTCATTCAAGTGCTTTGCCGTCGGACGAAAAATAATCCAGTGCTGCTCGGCGAGGCTGGTGTCGGCAAAACGGCCATCGCGGAGGGCCTGGCTCAGGAGATCGCGAACGGCAACGTCCCCGAACTGCTGCGCGACAAGAAGGTCATCACGCTCGATCTCGCGCTCATGGTCGCAGGCACGAAGTATCGCGGCCAGTTTGAGGAGCGGATCAAGGCCGTCATGGACGAGATTCGCCGCTCGAAGAACGTCATCCTGTTTATCGACGAGCTCCATACCATCGTGGGCGCCGGTTCTGCCGAAGGCGCGATGGACGCGAGCAACATCATCAAGCCGGCTTTGAGCCGCGGGGAGCTGCAGTGCGTGGGCGCCACGACGCTGAACGAATATCGCAAATACATCGAGAAGGACGCCGCGCTCGAACGCCGCTTCCAGACGGTGAAAGTGGAAGCGCCGAACGTTGAGGAAGCGATCCTGATCCTGAAGGGGCTTCGTCCGAAATATGAAGCACACCACAAAGCGAAGCTGACCGACGAAGCCCTCGAGCTCGCGGTCAAACTTTCCGAGCGTTACATCACGGGCCGATTCCTGCCGGACAAGGCGATTGACGTCATGGACGAAGCAGGCGCCCGCGCCCGCATCAATTCCATGACTCGTCCGCCGGACGTGAAAGATATCGAACGGGAGATCGAGGAAATTCGCATTGAGAAGGAAGCTGCGATCAAAGCGCAGGACTTCGAGAAAGCGGCCGCTCTCCGCGACAAGGAAAAGCATACTAAAGATCGACTCGAGGAGATCTTGACCAAATGGCGCGAAGAGCGCGAGGAGAAGGAAGTCCTCGTGACGGCCGACGACATGATGAACATCATTTCGAAGGTGACCGGCGTTCCGCTCCAGAAGATGGAGCAGAAGGAGACGGCCAAGCTCCTCGCGATGGAAACAGAGATGCGTGGCAAAGTCATCGGTCAGGACGAAGCGGTCATCGCCATTTCGAAGGCGCTTCGTCGCAGCCGCGCTGATCTGAAAGATCCGCGCCGGCCGATTGGCTCCTTCATTTTCCTCGGCCCGACCGGTGTCGGGAAGACGTTCCTCGCCCAGACGTTGGCGGAGTTCATGTTCGGCGATCGCGACGCGCTTATCCAAATCGACATGTCGGAATACATGGAGAAGTTTACCGCCTCGCGGTTGATCGGCTCACCTCCCGGCTATGTCGGTTACGAGGAAGGTGGGCAGCTTTCGGAAGCCGTCCGCCGTCGGCCTTATTCCGTCGTCCTTTTCGACGAAATAGAAAAAGCGCACCCCGACGTGATGCACCTTCTCCTCCAGATCCTGGAGGAAGGGAAGGTGACCGATTCGCTCGGCCGAAAGATCGATTTCCGGAATACGATCATCATCATGACTTCGAACGTCGGGGCTGAGATTCTGCGCAAGCAGACCACGATGGGTTTTGGCGCGACCAAGCCGGCCGGAGAACACGAGTTTGAGACAATGCGTGACCGGCTCCTCGAGGAAGCGAAGAAGGCCTTCAAGCCCGAATTCATCAACCGGCTCGACGACATCATCGTTTTCCATCAACTCGGCAAACCGGACCTGCTTCAGATCGTCGATTTGGAGGTGGCGAAAGTCTTCGCCCGCATCCGGGCCAAGGAAGTGCAGATCGAGCTCGAGCAGACCGCGAAAGAGTTGCTCATCGAGAAGGGTTACGACCCACAGTATGGCGCTCGGCCGATGCGCCGCGCGGTTGAGCGATTCCTTGAGGATCCCTTCGCGGAGGAGTTGCTCCGCGGCAACGTGAAGGCGGGCGATACGGTCCACGCCCACGCCGTAGACGGCAAGTTGACCTTCAAGGTGACAGAGCCGCAGACAAGCGAGCCCGCCAGCGCGAGCTAGCAAAGTATTCCGTCTCGAACTGTCCCCGTCCTGCGAACCGCGGCGCGGGCTAGAAAACAAAAAAACGCGCGCGGTTTCCCGCGCGCGTTTTCGTTTAAACCTAACTTCGAAACTTAGGCGGCCACAGAGACACGGCGACGAAGCGCCCGAACCGCAAACAACCCGGCAACCACGCTCCCGAAGAGCGCAAGGTTAACGCCCGACTCAGGGACCGCATTGCCGCTTCTCGGAACGATATCTCCCGGTCCCGAGATCGTATTGCTGAACGCGCCCGAGTTAGTATTGCTGAACCCGGTCGTGACAAAAAAGTAGGTTAGACCAGCGGTCAGGTTCGTCGTGAAGCCCGAAAGGCCAATCGTCGGATTGTCGTCGTTCCCGATCACTACGTTGGTCAGGGCAGCTGTTGGGTTGAAGCTGTTGACGTAGAGGAAGGTGTACTGGTCCCAATTCAGCGGTGCGGTCGCGACGCTCTGGAAGACATAGGAGCCGGTCAACGTAACCGTAAAAGAGATGAAGCTGTACGGAACGGCGCTTCCGGTGCCGGAGAGCCCGATCGGTGGATTAGCGCCGTTCGCAACCGGTCGCTGCCAAATTGGCTGTCCAACCGTTGACCCGGTGTAGGTGAA
>JBKJKL010000283.1:0-6699 GCA_046597485.1 Chthoniobacterales bacterium | reverse complement strand
CTTTGAAGAACTCGGCCTCCGCTACTACGGGCCGATCGACGGGCACGACATCGCGCTTCTGACCCGGACTTTTGAATTCCTGAAGACGCAGGATGAGCCGGTCCTGCTCCACATCCTGACGAAGAAGGGCAAAGGCTACGACCCGGCGCTGGCGAAGCCGGACAAGTTCCACGGCCTCGGCAAATACAAGATCGAAAGCGGCGAAACCGCCGCGAGCCCGACGCCGACCTACTCGGAACTCATCGGCAAAACGCTGGCGAAATTCGCCGACTCGAACCAGAAGATCGTCACGATCACGGCCGCGATGCCGAGCGGGACGGGTCTCGGAATTTTCCAGGCGCAGCATCCGACGCGCTACTTCGACGTCGGCATCGCAGAGGAACATGCCGCCCTCTTCGCCTGCGGTCTCGCGACCCAGGGCTTGAAGCCGTTTCTCGCCATCTACTCGACTTTCATGCAGCGCGCCTACGACATGATCATTCATGACATGGCGCTGCAGAACCTGAATGTTTCGCTGTGCATGGACCGCGCCGGCTTGAGCGGCGACGACGGCCCGACGCATCACGGCCTTTTCGACATCGGCTACCTGCGGCATGTGCCAAACATTGTGCACATGCAGCCGAAGGATGAAGACGAGTTCGTCGACATGCTCTGGACGATGGCGAACTACAGCGCCGGCCCGATGGCGATCCGCTACCCGCGCGGCGCAGGCACCGGCGCAGTGCCAAAAGACGCGCCGAAGCTGCTCGAGATCGGCAAAGCCGAAGTGGTGCAGCACGGACGAGACGTCGCCATTTTTGGACTCGGGAACATGTTCGAAGTCGGCGAAGAAGCCGCCCGCAAACTGGAAGCGCAAGGTTTCTCCGTGGCACTGATTAACCCACGCTGGATCAAGCCGCTCGATACCGGCACACTCGAGTTTTTCGCCCGCAGCTGCCAGGTGCTCTGCACCCTAGAAGATCACGTTTTGCATAACGGCTTCGGCTGCGGGGTGATGGAGCATCTCCACGAAAACCAGATCAACACGCCAGTCGTGCGCATCGGCTGGCCGGACCAGTTCATCGAGCACGGCACCATTCCAATCCTGCGCCAGAAGCACGGCCTGACCGCCGATGCGCTGGTCGAGAAGGTCCTCCCGTTCTTGAAGCAGCGCTCCCGCCCGCCGCAGCATAGCGCGGCGTAACGGCCGCGGCGGCTCACGCTTTCCTCCCTTCGCGATGAGCGTGATCGAAACGCACGGCCTGACGAAGATTTATCGCACCTATCGCAAAGAGAGCGGGCTGAAGGGCGCCATCAAGGGGCTCGTCCACCGCAAGTACGACGAGACGCGCGCGGCGGACGACGTTTCCTTTACGATCGAGGAGGGCGAGCTGGTCGGCTTCCTCGGCCCGAACGGCGCCGGCAAGACGACCGTCTTGAAAATGCTCTCCGGCCTGCTCAATCCGAGCTCCGGGGAGGCGCGTGTCCTCGGCTTTGTGCCGTGGGAACGGCGGAGCGAGATGAAGCGGCAGTTCGCCCTCCTTATGGGGCAGAAGAATGCGCTCTGGTGGGATCTCCCCGCGCAGGAATCGCTCGAGCTGAACCGCGCCATCTACGGGATCGACCGCGACCGTTTCAAGAAGGTCGTGGGCGGCCTGAGCGAGCTGCTCGAAGTGCAGGACAAGATGAACGTGATGGTGCGCGAGCTCTCGTTAGGCGAGCGGATGAAGATGGAGCTGATCTCCGCGCTCATTCATGAGCCGCGGGTCCTTTTTCTCGATGAACCGACGATCGGTCTCGACGTGGTGAGCCAGAAGCGAGTGCGTGAATTTCTCCGGCTCTACAACAGCGAGCATCGCATCGTCACCATGCTGACGAGCCACTACATGCAGGACATCCAGGAGCTGTGTCAGCGCGTCATCGTGATCGATCACGGCCGGATCTTTTTCGATGGGCCGCTCGACTCGATCATCGATCGCTTTTCCAGTGCGAAAATCATCAGCCTGACCTTCGAGGAAGGCGCGGGCTGCGACTTCAGCCGCTTCGGCGAAGTGGTCGTGCAGACGTCGATGTCTGTGCAATTGAAAGTGCCGCGCGCGCAGGTGACCGAGACCGCGCGGCATCTGCTCGAGAGCTGCAAGATCACCGACATCAACGTGCAGGAAATACCGGTCGAGGAAGTGATCCGGCAGTTCTTCGGCGAGCGCTCCGCGGCCAACGCCGCGGCCGTGCCGGCCTAGCGCCGCTGCATCGCGGTGCGCAGGTCACTCGCGTAGGCGGGATTAATCTCGAAGCCGGTCACAGCGAGATCAGCCAGCGCGACTTCTTCCTGATAGGGAGTCGTCTCGACGAAGCCGGCCGCGATCAATCCATTCAAGGCATCGCCGACGTCATCCGGCTCCATCCGGGTGACTTCGAGGATCTCACTGCCGAGCATTGTCTCGGTGAAACCCATCGCGCGCACGAGCGACATTTCGCGTCCGGTGAGCTTGATCTGCCGCATCCCTGAAACCAAGCAGCTTCCATACTCACACCTCGTTGGCGGCGAGATTGGGGAGGATGCTCCCGTCCATCGCCGCAGCGAAATCAGGATACTGCGGCGCCCAGCCGAGGAGGCGCAGCTTTTCACTCCGGACGCGCTTATTGCTTCGGCCGCGTTTCCGCTCTGTCACGGGCGGCGCAATCGGTGGCAACGGACGCTCCAGGCGCGCGGCTAGCCAAGAATAACACTCGCGAAGGAGAAGCGGATGACCGTCGGCCACGTTGTAAATCTGGCCGCGCTGACCGCTCCGCAGGAGAGAGACGATGGCGGCGGCGATATCGTCGCGATGCGCCTGGTTCACGTAACGATCCTCGGGGTCAATCGTTGCCGTCCCGGCGAGAAACTTCCGGAGGAGCGCGGAACGTCCCGGGCCGTAAATGCCGGCGAGGCGGGCCACGAGGCCGCCATGCGAGACGATGAAATCCTCCGTCTCGCGCAAGACGCGTCCGCTTGCATGGCTTGGTTCGGCGGAGCTTTGCTCGTCCACCCAACCGCCATCACGCTGCGCGTAAACGCTGGTGCTGCTGGTGAAGAGGAGGCGCGCTTCCGGGAAGGTCGCGGCCAGATTCTGAGCGCCGTGCAGGTAGACGCGGCGGTAGGCTTCCGCGTCCCCGCCTTTCGTGCTCGCGCAATGCACGACCGCATCCGCCGCTGGTTCCCCGGACGGCGGTGCGGAGGTAAAATCTACCGCGCGCACGAGGTATGGTTTTGCCGCCAACTGCGCAGCCGATTCCGCGGAAGCGGTCCACCCTTCCACCGTCCAGCCGCTGGCGTGAAAGAGATCAGCGGCCGCGCTGCCGACGTAACCGCAGCCGGCAATGACAACGCGCGGCATTAGTCAGCGACCGGACCGATTTCGATTTCCTCGAACGCTCCTGTCTGCGTGGCGCGGACTTGGCGGAGGCGAATCAGCTCAAGCAAGGCGAGGAAGGTAACGACGATCTCGACCCGCGAAGCCATCGTGGCGAAGAGCTCGGAGAATTTGAGCGGAACGCCGTCGCCGACGCGTTCCAGGATCCAGGTGATCTTGTCCGAGACAGTGTAGTGCTCGCCGAAAATCTCCTGGAGATTCTCGCGCGCATCGATGCGCTTAATGACCGCTTGGAAGGCGTTGATGAGCTGGAAAATCCCGACCTCGCCAAGCCGGAGGGGCGCGGGCGGCGGGAGCTCGAGAACACCGTTTTCCCGCACGAAAATGCGTTCCTGCTCGAGCTGGCGCACTTGCAACTGCGCGGCGGCTTCCTTGAACTTTTTGTATTCGATCAGCTGCCGGATCAGCTCCCAGCGCGGATCGTCTTCCTCGGCATCTTCCTCCGGCGTCTGCTGATCGACCGGGAGCAGGCTGCGACTTTTGAGATACATCAGGTTCGCGGCCATGACGACGAACTCGCCCGCGACGTCGATGTTCAACTCCTTGAAAGCCTGGAGATACTCGAGGTATTGCCGCGTAATCCGCTCGAGCGAGATCTCGTAGATGTCGAGTTCGTCGCGCTTGATGAGATAGAGGAGGAGGTCGAGCGGCCCTTCGAAGATTTCCAGCTTCACCTTGTAATCGCTCTCCATATCGGGGCGCGAATGTGAGGCCGGGTGCGAGAAATGTAAACGCCGGCCGCGCCCTAAATGGGGACGGATTTTCGATGAATCCAGATGCTGTTCACGATGCCGAGCGCGAACATGATCATGACGACGAACGAGCCGCTATAGCTGATCAATGGCAGCGGCACGCCGGTGATCGGCAGCAGCGAGATGGTCATGCCGATGTTCTGGAAGATATGGGTGAAAATGAGCGCAGTAACGCCGATGACTAGGAGCAGGCCAAACTGGTCGCCGGCATAGAAGGCGACAAAAAGACAGGTCACGAGCAAGAGCGCAAAAGCGCCGAGCAGGAGCGATCCGCCAACGAAGCCCCACTGCTCGCCGATGGCGGAAAAGATGTAGTCGTTGTGCACCGCAGTCGCCGGGAGGAAGCCGAGCTCGATCTGCGTGTTCGGCGCCTTGAAGCCCTTGCCCGACCAGCCGCCGGAGCCGATCGCGATCAGGCTTTGGTTGATCGCCCAGGCGGAGCCTTGCCGGTCGATATCGGGATCGATGAACGCAGTAATCCGCTCTTTCTGATACGGCTTGAGCCCAAGATTAATCGCCATCGGGATCATTGCCGCCACGATCAGGACGATGCAGATCAAATAGCGCACCGGGATGCCGGCCACGAAAAGCAGCGCCAGCATGACCGGTCCCCAGATGATGACCATGCCGAGGTCGGGCTGCATCAGGATGAGCAGACACGGTGCGCCCGCGATCGCGCCACAGAGCAGCAGGCGTAGCATCGGGTGCATCTCCCGGAACTGACTGAGAAAAAGCGCCAAGACCATGATTCCGGCTATGACGGCAAGCTGCGCGGGTTGAAAGTTGATCGGGCCGAGATGGAGCCAGCTCCGCGCGCCGTAAACTTTGGTCCCGATAAATTTTGTGAGGATCAGGAAGACGATGCCGGCGAAGTACATCGGGAGCGCGCCCCACTTGATCCAATGGTAGTCGATCAGGCTGACGACCATGAAAGCACCAAAGCCCACAAAGACCCAATTGGCCTGCTTATGCCAGAACTCCAACGCGACTGGATCCTGGCGCATATAGGTGGCGCTGTAGACCGCGATGACACCGAAAATGGCCAGCGCGAGCATGTTCACCATCAATAGCCAATTCTGGCCGAGGAGTTTACGGAGGAAAGGGGTCATGCGTCAGCCACCTAGGTCGCGTTCCGCGGCCCGGCTTTGGGAGCCGAATATAGACATAAGCTGGCGATAGGTAAATGCCGGGAAATACCGGCCTCTTGCGACATCTCTACCACGCAAACAACTGATTAGCAGTCGTTTAAGCTAAATTTCACAAAATTTCAGCGGCGTTTGTTGTCACAAATCTTCGCGGCCTTAAACTAGCCCGCCTGCGTTGAGTGATTGGAAAGGAGGTCGAAATGGCACGAGCAAAGAACACGAAGCGGAAATTAGCGCACCCAAAACTCCCCCTGCAGCGGCAACTGTCGCTGGAGCACGAAGGAAAGTACTTCGATCTCCGCGAGATGTTCGAGCTGCTGAACCTGCGTCATTTCCGCGGGAAACTGCGCGGCTACAAGATCGTCTGGGGCCGGAAGCGGAAGCGGCGCCCGAAAGAATACTTCATCTTCGGCACCATCCAGGAAGAGGACCGCATCATCCGGATCAACCCGCGGCTCGATCAGCCGTTCGTCCCGGCCTGGTTCCTCCGCTACATCCTTTATCACGAGATGCTGCACGCCTTTGTCCCGGACGAGATACTGCCGAACGGTCGTCGCCGCATCCACACCGCGGAGTTCTACCGGCGCGAGCGCCAATTCCCCGGCTACACGCGAGCGCGCCGCTGGGAAGAGGAAAACCTCGCGCGTTTTCTCCGCTAGTGGCGTGCGCGCTCGACGCGTTCCGTCGCAGTCATCCCCGGTCGGTCGTCAGACAGCGAGGGTGTCGTTGCGATGTTCTTTTTGATGAGATACCAGAGGGTTGTCGCGAGCAGGAGGGCGATCAGTTTCGCGCGCCAGTTCCTCAGGATTAGTTTCTTCATCATAGCTTCCGTGGAGTAGCAGTTCGCTCAGCCGTTTGCGGAAGCTCTCGGGGGTAAAGTTCCGCTCGACCCGCCGGCGATGGCAGATCGAGATGCCGCCCGTTTCTTCCGAGACGACCACCGCGATGGCGTCCGACTCTTCTGTAATCCCGAGCCCGGCGCGGTGACGCAAGCCGAGGCTGCGATCGAGCGTCTCACGCTGGCTCACGGGGAAAATGCAGGCTGCGGCCACGATGCGCCCGTTCCGCATCACCACGCCGCCATCGTGCAGCGCGCTCTTCGGATGGAAGAGCGTCAGCATTAGCTCCACGGAAAAGACCGCGTCCATCTCCACGCCGGTTTCTTCGTAAATGCGAATCGAGGTGTCGCGCTCGATCGCGATCAGCGCGCCAAACGATTTGTTCGCGAGCTGCATGACCGCTTCCGCGATGTCGTGCACCGTCTCGCGCTTCTCGCTCGTGAGGGAGAAGATCGGATGCCCGCCCAGCTCGGCCAGGCCGCGCCGGAGTTCCGGTTGGAAAATGACGACAAGCGCGACCGAAAGGAAGAAGGAGAAGCTCCGGATGATCCAGCCGATCACGGTCAGATTC
>JBKJKL010000274.1:0-4739 GCA_046597485.1 Chthoniobacterales bacterium | reverse complement strand
CCAGCTTCGTCTGCTTAACTACTTCGGCCGCGCGTTCGTTAGGCGATTTGCCGGCGAGAACTTTCTGCACCAGCGGATGCCCCGCGCCGAAACGTGAGGCCATGTCGGTGAGCGAGTCGGTTAACGTAAGGATCTCCAGGTCCGCGTGCACTGGCTCGTTGGAAAAGAGATCGAGTTCGAGCGACTCCTTATTGCTATCGCGAAACTCCGGAAAACGCTCGCCGTTCGGCTTCGGCATTTCCTCAGCGGCGCGGACAACGCGGCGCGCATACTTAAAGAGCGTGCTATTAAAGGAGCGCGGGGCACGGTAACCAGCACCGGAGCGGCCGCGGAAGGTCTCGAAGTAACTGTAGGTCGGGAGGATCTTCGCGGTCTCTTCCTGGGCCTGCTTGATCCGGTCGTAGGCCGCGAGGGCGCCGGAGAATTTCGCGCTCTGTTTCATCGCGTCGCGTAAAGTTTTCTCGCGTTGCTCGATGCCGTTCCAGACTTCCGGGTCGAGGAGCGCGGCGAGGTAGCCGTCGTAACGCTTGCGGTTATTTTCGATCCCGCGCACGTCTTTCTGGGCGCGGCGCGCGTTCTCAAAGCTGCGCTTCCCGAAGGCGTGGAGCAGGACCTCGCGGCGGTTGAAAAAATTGAGCAGGTAAGGCACCTCGACATCCCGCGTTTCGACTAACTCGGAGACGGTGAGCTGGCGATCGGTGCGGCCGGGATGACCGCTCACGAAGGTAAGCTCGCCCGCGCTTGGCCCCTTCGTATTCCATTTCAGGAAGTGCTCGATCTTGGCCGGCTGCCCGTTCTCGTAAGCGCGGAAGATACAGATATCGAGGTCGTAGCGGGGATACTCGAAATTATCCGGGTCGCCGCCGTAGAAGGCGATCTGCTCCTCGGGCGCGAAGACGAGGCGGACGTCGTCGTAGCGCTTGTAGCGGTAGAGATTGTAAACGCCGCCCTGGTAGAGCGTAACTACGTCGGAGCGGAAGCCGGTTGCTTCCTTGCTCTCCTTTTCGATTTGGGCAATCGCGCTGCCGCGCGCCTTGGCCGCGTCGTCCGGCGACATCGCGGGCTGGACCGCGCCTTTCACTTTCTCAGTCACGTCCTCGATCGAGATGAGCACGTTCAGCTCGAGGTCGGTCGCCTTTACTTCGTTGCCGGCGCTCTTCGCATAGAAGCCGTCGCGCACGTAGTTGTTCTTTTCGCTCGAAATCTTCTGCAGGGTGTCGAGGCCGACGTGGTGATTCGTGATCACGAGCCCGCTCGGCGAGACGAAGGAACCGCTCCCGCCGCTATTGAAGCGGACGCTCGACTTCTGTAGGTGCTCGAGCCACTGCGGGGTTGGCTCGAAGCCATACTCCTTTTTCAGCTGCTCCAGCGGCGGCTTGTTGAAGAGCCACATGCCTTCATCGGCCGAAGCGAGGGTGATTGCGGCGAAAAAGAAGAGGAGGAGGATCGAGCGGCGATACGTCAGGCGCATAAGGCGGTGAACTTAGGCCGAGGTTTCGCCTTTGTCCTAACGTTTCACTTCCAGAGTCAGCGTGGTGAATTCGCTTTCCCAATCGGCTTCCGGTTTACTGGATTTTCGGACCTCCGTCCCGCGTAGGAGCCATGGGCCGGCTTTTCCCAAAAGGAAACTGACCCGCCCCTCGGCGTCAGTCTTGCGCGTTTCGCCTTTGGTCTCGCCACCGGCGACGGCATTAAGCGGAAAGTCGGGGAACGGCTTGCCGTCTTTCAAGACGCGAACGGAGAACTCGCCGCCTGGTTTTACAGCGGTCGGATCCTGTTCCGGCACAATCTCGAGCGCTATTCCGACCGGTTCTTTCCACGAATGATCATCGGGCGGCGGCGCCCCGACGCGGACGAAGGTCTTTTGATGTTTCGAATAGAGCTCGCGCCAGCGCGGTGGCTTCATTCCTGACCATTCCTTTAGCAGCGCGGCGGAGGCTCCGATCTCCTCGAGATACTCGTGCACCTGCTCTGGTTTCAACTCGATCTCCTTAGGTGGGAATTTCACCCAGAAGGTTGCGATCCCCGGAGCTGGAACGTCGGTCACGAAACGGAGCGACTGCGGTTCCTCGGAAATCTCGGTAATGTCGAATGTCTGCCCGGCGAGGCGACACATGGCGGCCTGGACGCGGGCGCGCTTCGGTCCCTTCTCGAGCGCGGGAAAGGCCATCCCGCTGGTCAGCTCGAGCGTCACCTTGGTTTTCGGGGCGGTCTCGAAATGCTCGGGAAGCAGCCAAGTGTCGTGCGCGCTTGCGGAAGTTACCAGCAAATGCGGGAACGAGATCAATACGGCTACGGCGAATACATTCTTTGCGATCATATATAAAGACCTCACGAGACTGGTTACGTCATTGATAGGATGACGATACCGGTCGTAGCAGGAATGCGCCACCCCGTAACCGTGCCGTCATTTTTTCTTTCAGGAAAAACACCGCGCCGCATATCAGCATGAGCCGCTCAGCGCCTCAAAAGAATAGGCGTAGCTTACTTCAAATTTCGAAATCCGCGTCAGCCAGGCGAAGAAGCCGATTGCCATGGCCAAAACGCCGGCGGCGAAGATTGGCAGAAATTTACCGCGTCGCTTCGCGCACTCGTCGATTGCCAGCTTGAAAGTAGCTGCCCAGTTCTAGAGCTGAACTTTGACACGATGATGAGAAGAAGGGCAGCGGGCGTCACAGTCGTTCCTCCACTTTCGCCACCGGTGCTGCGACGACGAGCACACCGGCCAAGACGCGGGCGATCCCTAGCCAGCGCGCCGCTGGGATGTGTTCGCGCAGAAACAACCACCCGCCCAAAGGAACGAGGACGTGGAGCAGACCTGACAAATTGAAGGCAACCAAGAGCTTGATCGTCCGCAGGGCATGAAGCCAGAAAAACAAACTCGCGATCTGGGCAATGATTCCGCACCAGACCCATCCAGACGCGACACCTCGAAATGCGGACCACGCATCGCTGCCGGTGTCACTGGCCCGAGGCGCAGAAAGACCTGCGAGGCGGCGTTTAGCACGACGCTGAAAATGATATGCAGGAACGGATGCGCAGAATTCACAACTTCCGATCGACCGGCGTGACCAGAGGGGAGATCGAGTTCATTGCACAGTTTGAGCAAATACAGTCTCGCTCCTCCGCACCGGGGATCATGCGGCATGAAATAACCTGCGGCGGACCGAATGGAAGATCACGACGTTTATCGTAGAGCGCTACCAGCTGCCACCCCCATGACGCTACAACAGCGCCGGCTAGGAACAGCTTGAACTGGTTCATGGTTTACCTCAAACCGGATTCTAGTGTCCTTGCAGAAGGCTTAACTGCCTCGTGTCTCTCCAGATCGCCGATAATCGACAGTTTCGGGGAGGCTTCCGGTGTGGTGGGCCGCGTCAGCCAGGCAGCAGCGCATGCTCCGCCGAGGCACGCGCTGCCGCCGCGACCGGCCGTGAACCAAGTGACGGACAGAATCAGGGCGAAGATGGCTGCTATTGCGTAGCCGTTTGGCTGTCTGAGCACGCGCTTCTTCGGAACGATTCTGTCTTCTGAATCCATGCTCACGCAAGCGGCATTGTTTGTTCGAGCGTCAACAAAAACCCGTCATTTCTTTGCCACCAACGTCATCCCGCATTTCGGGCACTTACCTGGATGGTCCTGAACGACATCGGGATGCATCGGGCATGTATAGCGCGCGGCGGAAGTGTGCGGCGCGTCGGGCGAGGCTACCGGGCCTGCTACCGTTCCTTCCGGGTTTTGGTATGGAGGTGGATCGTCGTAATTCGTGATCCCGTCACGGATCTTGAGGATGGTGAACATTCCGCCCATATCGATCGGACCGAACTGCCCGGTGCCGGTCATCATCGGGAGTGTGTTCTTCGGACCGGGCATCATCTTCGACATCTCGCCCATTCCGCCGCCGCCCGTTGTTCCCATCGCCATGTAACCCGGAACCAATTTGCCGATCTGGCCCGAGACACCTTTCTGGTCGACGCCGAGGACATTCGGAATCTCATGGCCCATCGCGTTCATGGCGTGGTGATTCTTGTGGCAATGAAATGGCCAGTCGCCGGGATTATCCGCGACAAATTCCACCGTGCGCGTAGTGCCGGGCGGCACGTTCATTGTCGTCTCAGGCCACCAGGCTGATTTTGGAATTTGGCCGCCGTCGGTTTCCACGACCCACCAGCGGTGTCCATGAAAATGGATCGGATGGCTGTCCATGCTCAGGTTAGCGAAGCTGACGCGCACTCTGTCATTCAGCTTCGCTACTAGTGGCGCCGTGCCCGGCCAGACGCGGCTGTTAAAGGTGAACAAGTTAAAATCCGTCATGATGTTCGGATTCGGCGTGTAGCTTCCGGGTTCGATCGCCCACTCTTGAAGGAACACGAGAAAATGCCGATGCACCGGTTCCGGGTAACCGCCCTTTGGATGGATGACGAAGAAGCCCTGCATCCCCATCGCCATCTGAATCATTTCATCGGAATGCGGATGATACATCTGCACGCCGTGTTGCTTCAGCGTAAACTCGTAGACGTAGGTCTCGCCCGGCGGGATGTGCTTCTGCGTGACGCCGCCGACGCCGTCCATCCCGTTTGGTAGGATGACTCCGTGCCAGTGGACGGTGGTCGGTTCCGGCAGTTTGTTTGTCACGAAGATGCGCACGTGATCACCTTCGATCGCCTCGATTGTGGGTCCCGGTGTCTCGACATTGTAACCCCAGCAATTCACCACCATGCCGGGTGCGAACTCGCGTT
>JBKJKL010000226.1:0-4999 GCA_046597485.1 Chthoniobacterales bacterium | reverse complement strand
ACATGGCCTTCAAGGACGTGCCCAAGCTGCGCGTGGCGAAGCTGAAGCGCTTCATGGCGCGGCCGACCTTCGAGGACGAACTCGAGCTGCATCGCGTCGACTGCACGAGCAGTCACGGCCTGCTCGACAACTACGAGTTCCTGCTCGCGAAACGCGCCGAGTTTGCGAGCGAGCCAATCATTCCGCCACCGCTCGTGCGGGGAGATGACCTGATCGCGATCGGTTGGAAGCCGGGGCCGCAGTTTAAGGAGATCCTCGACGCCGTTGAGACGCGACAGCTCGAAGGCGGCTTTAAGGACCGCGCCGACGCACTCGAGTGGGTGAAGAAAGAATTTTCAGCCACGGATTCACACGGATGAAACACGGATTCAGAAGAGTGCCTTTCATCCGTGATAATCCGTGTTAATCCGTGGCTGAAAACTCGTCATATGCGCATCCTGATGATCAGCCCGGAAGGGCCACCGCTGGCGAGCGCCACGGCGCTCGTTGACGTGCTCGAAGCTCTCCCGCGCGAGCTGCGGAAACGCGGGCACGAGGTCGGCATCGTCATGCCCTATTACCGGCAACTGCGCGACGGCCTGGAATTTGAACGCACCGAGACTGGTGTGACGGTCGACATCCGGCTGGGTGCGAAGACACACGTCGCCGAGTTTCTCACCGGACGGACCGCGGGCGGCGTGCAGATTTTCTTCGTCCGGAACGACCCCTTCTTCGATCGCGCCGGGATTTTCGACGACCACGGCACGCCCTACGAGGACAACGCCGCGCGCTTCATCTTCTTCAGCAAAGCCGCGCTCGAACTGGCGCGTCGGCTCACGCCATCGCCGCAGCTCCTCCATGTGCACGACTGGGCGGCCGCGCTCGTCCCAGTGCTGGTCGATAACGACCGGATGCCGTTTCGCACCGTGCTCACGATTCATCACTGCGAGCAGCAGGGGAGCTTCTGGGGACTCGACTTCGCGCTGACGAATTTGCCGGAGCGCTACTTCACCCTGCGCGGGCTGGAGTATTTCGGGCGGCTGAATTTACTCAAAGGCGGCCTCCTCTACGCCGATCGCGTCACCACGGTGAGCGAGCGTTTCCGTCGCGAGATGATGAGCGCGGAAGCGGGCGGCGGGCTCGAGATCGTGCTGCGCGAAAACGCGGGCCGGATCGAGAGCATCTTGAACGGCGCCGATTACACCCGCTGGAATCCGGAGACCGACCGGCTCCTCCCGCATACCTACAGCGCGGACGCGCTCGCCGGAAAACGCGTCTGCCGCGATCTGCTCCTCGATGCTTTCAATCTCGCGCCTACGCCGAAAGGTCCCGTCTTCGGGATGGTCACGCGACTTGTGCCGGAAAAGGGCTTCGACGTTCTGATGCCGGTGCTCGACCGCTTGCTCTCCGACGATGTGCGGTTGCTTATTCTCGGCGAAGGCGATCCGGCCTTTGAACGCGCCCTCGCCATCGCGGCCAAGAAATACCCAACGAAGTTTGTCTACCGCGCTTCGTATGACGAGACGCTCGCGCACCTCATCGAAGCCGGCATCGACATCACACTCATCCCGTCGCGGATCGAGCCGAGCGGCTTGAGCGCGATGTATAGCCTCAAGTATGGCGCGCTCCCGGTGGCGCGCGCGGCCGGCGGCATCCACGAGATCATCGAGGACTTCGATCCCTCGAGCGACCGCGGCTACGGCCTCCTCTATTACGATCGCGGACCCGAACCGTTCTGGGATGCGATCAAGCGCGCCCGCGAAATCTTCGTGAATGATCCGGCGTGCTGGCAGCGGCTGGTCCGGCGAGCCATGACGCAGGAGTTTTCCTGGGAAGCCGCGGCTGGGCGCTACGAAGAAGTCTACGCTTCGCTCACCCGCGGTGTGGCGGCGTAGACGACGCAATGGCGTTCTTCGTCTCTGCCGCCATCCGCTGCACGAGCGCGTTGCCGGGGTCGATTGCCTGCAGCGCAGCCGCGATTGATTGCGCGGTCGCGTAGTGCTTTCGCGCGCCGTCGGGGTCGTTCGCCGTGACCGCAAGGCCGCCCAGGTCGAGGTGAATGCGGACGAGATCGCGCTTCACTTCCGCGCGATTGTTGTCCTCGTTCGCAAGTCGCTCGCTGAGCGTGAGGGCGCGATCTTCGAAGGCGCGCGCTTGGCTCATCTGCCCGAGCGCGGCGAGCGTTTCGCCCATAGCCGAGTAGGTGACAGCGAGCCAACGCTGGTGGCCGGCGTCTTTCGGATCGGCCGCGGCCAGGCCTTCCAGGAAGGCGATCGCGTTGCGGTAGTTCTCGTGCGCGGCGGCGTGATCGCCGAGCGCGTCGAGGCATTGCGCGAGATGAAAGTGCGCCGCCCACATGTCGCGCTGCACGCTGCTGTTCGTCGGCTCCTCCTCGAAGGAAGCGCGCGCGATCTCGAAGGCCTCCTGCGCGTCTTGACGCGCCGGCTCGAGCTGGCCCAGCTCGCGTTCGTCGTCGGCTGCTTGCAGGAGCGCGGCTTTGCGTTGGCGTTCCGTTTGCCGGTTACCCCTCGGAAATTTGTCCAAACGCGCGAGGGCAGAGCGGCTTTGCTCGAGCGCGGATGCGAACTCGCCCGCATCCGCGAGAACGATCGCAACGCTCTGCTCGCACACGCCGACAGCGGCCTCGTTTTCCGCGCTCGGCTCGCGCTGCGCAATCTCTGTCATTAGGGCGAGCGAGCGGCGCGCGTAGTCGATCGCGGAACCGGAATGGCCGGCGATCTTCATCAGATCAGAAAGCTGATCGTAGCTCGAGGAAAGCTGGCGCTGGTAGGTGGACTCGTGCGGCGCGGCGCGCACGAGCGCTTCGTTCAGCGCGCGGGCTTTTTCCTGTAGCGCGATCGCTTGCGCGACGTCGAAGGTGACCGAGCCAATCTTGCTGTAGGCGAGGGCCAGTTCGCGCTCGAGCGCGAGATCGCCGGCTTCGTCGCGTGCCAGGCTGTCGAGGTAATCAACCGCGCGCGCGAGCATGAGCTGCCGCGCAGGGAGCGAGCCGGGCAGGTCGGCAATCAGGTTGTAAAAGTCGGCCACAAAAGAATTGGCGACCGTGCGGACCTGCACCGCGCGTTGCACGGCGCGGGCGCGCTCGCGGTTGGCAATGTGCGCCTCCCGGAGGGTGGCGAGCGCTCCGCCGATGAGGGAGAGCAAGAGGAGCCCGGCGGCGAGCGCGCCGCGCCGATGACGCAGGAGAAACTTTCCGGCGCGGTAGGTGACGGTGTCGGGCCGCGCGTGGACCGGTTTATTCTCGAGATAACGGCGGAGGTCGTCGCCGAAATTGCCCGCGCCGCGGTAGCGCCGCTCGGGCGATTTGGCGAGGGCGCGGACGAGGATGTTATCGAGATCGCCGCGCAGCTTCGGCCGGATCTCCAGGTCCTGCGCGACTGCGCTCGCTCGCGGCGGTTCTTCTTCGCAAACGATCCGGGCGATCTGCGTCGGGCTCGCCGTCTTGCCCGCGACCTGGTGCGGCGGGCGTCCGGTAAGTAGTTCGTAGAGGATGGCGCCGAGCGAATAGACGTCGCTCACCGTTGTAATAGGATCGCCGCGGACCTGCTCCGGCGAGGCATAGCCGGGAGTAAAACGCTCCTGGCCGGCGATCGTCATCTGCCAGGCGTCGTCGCCTGGCCCGAGCAGTCTCGCGACGCCGAAGTCGAGCAGCTTCGGCTCGCACTCGGCCGTGACCAGGATGTTGCCCGGCTTGAGATCGCGGTGCACCACGAGGTTTTGGTGCGCGAACTGGACGGCGGCGCAGATTTTGAGGAAAAGCCGGAGCCGTTCGCCTAACGAGAGGTTATTCGCCCACGCGTAATCGGTCAGGCGCGCGCCTTCCACATATTCCATCACGAAATAGGGGAGGTGTTGCTCGGTCATCCCGGCATCGAGGAGGTGCGCGATGTTCGGATGATCGAGCCGCGCCAGGATGCGCCGTTCGGCCTCGAAACGGCGCAAGACTTCTTCCGTGTCGGTGCCACGCTTGAGGAGCTTGATCGCAACCAGTTTTTCGAACTGCGCGTCGGCGCGCCGCGCCAGCCAGACGGTGCCCATCCCGCCGCGGCCCAGCTCCCGGACTAGTTCGTAAGCGCCGATGCGCAGGCCGGTTTCGTCCGGGCCGAGCGGCTCCGGATTGGCGAGGCCGATCGTCTCCGCGACGTGGTCGAATTCATCCGGCGGCTGCGCGAGGAGCGTCTCGACCTCGGCCCGCAATTCCGCGTCGTCGCCGCACTCCCGCGCCAGCAGCTCGGCCCGGCTCTGCGTGTCAGGTGCTTCGATGGCGTCCGCGAGGATGCTCTTCACCTGCTGGTAGCGCTCGGGCGTCATGCGTTTCTTTTAGGTAAACGGGACTGCGGGCGGCAGCAGCTAAACGTCGCGCGCCATCTCGCGCTGCAGCCAGCGGCGCGCGGTGGCCCATTCCCGTTTCACGGTCGCGGGCGAGAGCTCCAATACCTCAGCGGTTTCCTCGATCGTCAGCCCGCCGAAGAAACGCAACTCCACGATGCGAGCCTGCCGTGGGTCGAGCGCCTCGAGGTCGCGGAGCGCTTCATCGACCGCGGCGATGCTGATCGCGCGCTGGTCGCAGAAATCGAGTGCCGCATCGAGTTGAAGGGTGACGGCATCGCCGCCGCGCTTCTGCGCTTTCTTCGCGTCGGCATGGTCGGCGAGGATGCGGCGCATCATGCGAGCCGCGATGGAAAGGAACTGGAGACGGTTGCCCCAGTCCACGGTCTGCTGGTTGCGCAGCCGCAGGTAGGATTCGTGAACCAGCGCCGTGGCCTGCAGGGTGTGATCCGACCGTTCGCGGCGCAGATAGCCGGCCGCCATTCCTCGCAACTCGGTATAAAGCGCGGGGAGCGCCGCCTCGATTTGAGCGGTGTCTGCCCCTGCGGGAGGAGGTCAGCGACAGAGGGAACGTTCACGCACTGAAAATTCTACAATTTTCGTGAGCCGAAGCATCAGCTTTTTCCGCGATAAACAACGGAACCAAAGTTCTATCCCGAACCGCTCCGGC
>JBKJKL010000143.1:0-8091 GCA_046597485.1 Chthoniobacterales bacterium | reverse complement strand
GGCGCAGGCGGAGGCAATCCCGTTGCAAATCCTCTTCGAAGACGATGACCTCATCGTCCTCGACAAGCCCGCCGGCATGGTCGTGCATCCGGGCGCGGGCAACCAGGAGCACACTCTGGTCAATGCGCTTCTCAGCCATTGCACCGAGCTGTCCGGGATTGGCGGGAAGGAACGGCCCGGCATCGTGCATCGACTCGACAAGGAAACAAGCGGCTGCCTGATCGTGGCGAAGAACGACGTCGCGCATCGCGAACTTTCCCGGCAATTCGCCGCCCGCACCGTGAAGAAAACCTACCTCGCGCTCGTGGCCGGCCGGCTGCGGAATCCGAGCGGACGAATCGATGCGCCCATCGGCCGGCACCCGGTGCACCGTCAGCGGATGAGTATCGCGAAAAACTCCCGCGGCCGGTCCGCGCTGACGGAATACCGCGTTGTGCGCGCCGGTGCGGACGCGAGCCTGGTCGAGTGCGAGCTGCACAGCGGACGTACGCACCAGATCCGGGTCCACCTGCATCACCTCGGCCATCCCATCCTGGGCGATAAACTCTATTCGCCGAAACACGTGAAAGGCCTGCCGCGGCAAATGCTGCACGCCTGGCGGCTCGGTTTTACTCATCCGCGGTCTAACGAGTGGTTGCAGTTCGAGGCGCCGCTCCCGGCCGACTTCAACGCGGCGCTCGAGCAGGTGCAATAGCGGCGGCCTCGTCTTCCGGCGAACGCCCGCGCAGGTAATACCCGACGAGCGCGACGAGTGGCGGCAGGATGATCATGCCGCGCATCCACGGCTCCGCGTGCCAGGGCAACGCGAAGAGCCGCTCGTTCCAAAAGAGGTAGTAGGTGAAGAGCGTGACCGAAAGCATTTGCCACGGCTGCGCACGCCGCCAGACCGCGAGCGGCAAAATCCAGGTGCAATACCATGGGTGCAGCACCGGGGTGAGGATTAGTGCGGCGCCGAGGACCCAGAGCATCCCCCGCCGCCAGTTGCGATAAAAGAGGAGCGAAAGCGCGATGACCACGCCGACGATGATCACGTTGTAGTGGTAGTTCTTCTGCCGGTAGTTCGACCAGACGGTCTCCTCGATGATCCACCAGAAGAGATCGTTCAGGCGGGTGACGTAGGCGAAGCTCCCGAGCGAGTCCCAGATATTGATCTGCGGGTAGCCATAGAAGACGCTGAGCAAGCTCGGGATACCTAAGCTGAGTGCGAGCGTGACCGCGCGAGTGCGCAGGGCGAAGAAGCACAGCGGGAGGAGTAGGAGCGGGATTAGCTTGATCGAAATGGCAAGGCCGAAAAGCGCGGCGACTGCCGTCGCGAGGAGCCACTTCCGGCGCGCGTCGGTCGCGTCTTCAAAACGCACGAGCAGGAGAATGCCGGCCACCATCGGCAGCAGCATGAGGCTGTCGAAATGGGCCGCGCCGGCGAAGCTGTAGGCGACGAGAGGATTCCACGCATACCACGCCGCCATCGCGTAACGATTTTTACCGCGGAGCAGGCGGAGGAGGACGGCCGCCGTCGCGAGATCGGCGGCGGCAAAGAGAAGCTTGTAGAGCAGCGGGCTGTCGGCGACGCGGCTGAGGCCGGCAAAGAGCAGCTCGGTGCCGGGCGGATAAATCGCGCGGAAGTCGCGGTGATTGATCCGGTAGAAATGCGGGAACCCGGCGCGCATCCCGGCAAGGGTCGGATCGTCTGGCGGTGTGACGTAGGGGTTGAAGCCAGCCTGCTGAATGCGGCCTTCCCACTGGTAGCGCCAGAAATCATCGCCCGGCTCCATCGGCAATGCGAGGAGGCGAAGGGCGATGGCGACGGACCAGAAAAGGAACGCTTGTTTCCGAAACGTGAGCGAAATCGGAAACCGCGGCGCGGCCACGAGGAAGGCGATGCCGCAGAACAAGGCGCAGAACACGAAACGCACCGGCATCTCCTGCAGCGTCCAATCATCGAAACGATTGAGCGCGGCGAAAAGCGCGAGCTGCACGGCGAGGACGAGGCCGAAGAACAAGGTGCGCATCTTGAAAATCAGGCGATCGGCGCGGCGGTTCCGTCGGTCTCCGGGATGCGCAGCAAGCCGGCGCGATGGGCGGCGAGGTCGACCAGTTCCGCGACGCGCGCCTTCAAGCGGCGGGCGCGGTTCCACAGGAAGCCGAGGAAGACGGCGTAGAGCAGCAGCACCCAGGGTTCCGCCGAACCGGAGTTGAGCTGGTGGTAGATAAGGAGCGCGACCGCGAGGAGATTGATGATCACGGTCGTGGCCACGAGCCGATTGCGCAGCGCGACCCGCGTGAGGCACTTTGGGCCGCCGTGGTATTCAGTCACGGTCTGAAGCAGCACGCTCCACCAGAAGTTGCCGTAGATGTGGATGTCCCACTCGTTCCAGCCGGTATCGGTCGAGTAGCGCCAGCCTTCCTCCTCGAGCAGAGAAAAGATCGAGCTTAGAAGGTGATGCCGGTCCTTGCCTTCCTCACTCCAATAGCTCCGCCGCCGGCGCGAGCCGCCGGTCATCGTGCCCGGCGGGAGCTGCTCGTGGGTTGCGATCACCGCGCGCGGCGTGCGCTTAAATTGTAACCAGGTGAAATAGCGTGACCAGCCGCGGACGAGCGGTTGCGCGACGGCGAGCGACATGACGAGCAGCCGCGCCGCGCTGGTGTCGAAGCGCGGCTCGATTCGCGCCCGCAGCATGTAGGAAAGCGCGACGCAGAGCGTGCCGCCAAACATGAGGTAGGGCACGATGCGAATCTCCGGGAGGAAGATGCCGAGCCCGAAAAGGAAGACGGTCGCGGCGAACCACTCAATGCTGCTCAAGTAGGACGCGAGCTCCGACTGCGGGGTGGGGTAGATCGATTGGAAGAAGCCCTCGCCAAAGACGCCGTGATAGATGAGCGGCCGGTTAATGAACCAGCTGAAACGCGGCGTGCCGTAGATCTGGCCACGCCATTTCGCGCTCCCGGTGGGCCCGAAAAAGATGAGGTGCTTGAAGCGGAGCATCGACTCCGCCTCGCCGTAACCTTCCTGTTGCCGCCGGAAGGCGCTCAGGGTGAAACGCCGGTAGTGCCAAACGATCGCGGTCGGACTGAAGGCGATCTCGTGTCCGCTCTGCTGCACGCGCCAGCAGAAATCGACGTCATCGCCCGCTTTGCGATACTCGATGTCGAAGCCGCCGACCGTCTCGAAAGCCCAGCGCCACCAGGCCATGTTACAGCCGGGAATGTGCTCCGCGACGGTGTCCGTGAGCAGGACGTGGCTCGGGCCGCCGGGCGCAGCAGCGACGCAGGCTTGCACCCAGTTTTGCGCGGGCGGCGAGATGTTCGGGCCGCCCACGCCGGCGTAATTGCCACTCAAGAGCGTGCCGACGAGGTAGTAGAGCCAATCGCGATCGGCCATGCAGTCCGAGTCGGTGTAGGAAAAGATCTCGCCCTGCGCGACAGCTGCTCCGGTGTTTCGGGCATGGCTCAGACCGTGATTCGTCTGATGGACATAACGCACTTCTGAAAAGCGCGCCGCGATCTCCGCGGTCTCGTCGGTCGAGCCGTCATCGACCAGGATGATCTCGTAGTTCGGGTAGTCTATTTTGCCTAACGACTCCAGGCAGGCGGTGAGGGTTTGCGCGCCATTATAGGAGCAGACGATGACGGAAACCGACGGCGTGCGGGCCAGCGGCGGACGTGTGATGTCATTCGTCCCGGTGGCCAGACGCTCGCGGAGCGCGTGGTAGGATTTCTTCGGCGTCCGCTCGCGCGTGACGAGACCGAAGGCCCAGTCGGTGATCTCCTGCTCGCCGGTAAACCATTCATCTGTCCAGGAAAAGAAGACGGTGCCGGCGAGGCCACACTTCACGGCACTCTCGACGTGCCAACTGAGCATCTCCGCCTGCTCGTCCTCGGTGTGGCGGATGGTGTCCATCCCGAACTCGCCCAGCATGAGCGGACGATCTTCGGCCAGGTTTTGCAGCCGCAGGATGTAGCGCTCAAAATCGCGCGGGTTGTGCAGGTAAACGTTGAAGCAAAGAAAATCGACGTTCTGCGGGAGGAGAAACTCGGTCGGCGGAAAGCTGGCGTAGGAATAGAGGACGTCCGGGTTCTCGGCCCGTGCGACCCGGATGAGGTGTTCGAGGAACTCGGTGACGCGGCGCACGCCCAGCCAACGCACCATCGTGCTCGCGATCTCGTTGCCGACCAGATAACCGAAGATCGCCGGATGACCGACGTGCGCCTGGACCGTCGCGCGGACCGCGGCGACGATCTCATCGCGCGCAGATTTCTTGCGCAGGAATTCGATGTGTTTCGCCCACGGAAGGGTGATCAAGACCCGCAGCCCCGCCGCCGCGCAGCGGTCGAGAAACCAAAGAGGCGGGTGATGATAGATGCGGAGCAAGTTCACCCCGAGCTCGCGCATGAGGGCGAGATCGCGATCGAGCTGCTCCAGAGTGCCGAGATAATCCCCATGCACATCCGGCTTGAACGGACCGTAGGTGACCCCTTTAACGAAGAACTTGCGGTCGCCCTCGAAGAAAAACTTGGCGACAGCGCGGACGCGCTCCGGGGCGGAACTCACAGGCGAGTTCCGTAGTGCAACGCCGCCTGCGGCGCAAAGCTTTACTGGCGTGGAGGCTTACAGCCGCGAGGCGAGGATGCCACGCAGCTTCAACATGCCGCGGCGGATGCGCGCCTTCACCGTGCCGAGAGGCTCGTGCAATTTCTGCGCGATCTGCTGCTGCGTCAGCCCGCCGAAATAGGCGAGCTCGATCGCGCGGCGCTGATCGGGCGAAAGCTGAATGACCGCGCTGCGCACGATATCGTTGGCCTCGTGGGCGGCTGCCTCTTCCGAGGAATCGCGCTCCAGGACGTGCTCCCAGATTTTTGTCTCCTCTGCGACCTCGTCCTGCAAGCGCCGCCGACGCTGCACGCGGCGGAGATGATCGATCGCTTTATTCCGGGTCAGAGTCATCGCCCAGGTGAGCGGCTTGCCGCGGCGCGCGTCGAAGACCGACGCTTTCTCCCAGATCTGGACAAACGCTTCTTGCACCACTTCCTCGGCATCACGGGCGTTGTTCAGTATCCGCATCGCGGTTGCGAGCAGGACGCCGGAATAACGGCGATGGAGTTCGGCGAGACTTTGGCCGTCACCAGCGGCGGTGCGCCGGAAAAGTTCAGTATCTTGCAAGGGAGCGGAGGAGAGTGAGGCAGTAGACATAATGTTAATTAAGTATAGACAACTATTAGACATTCGATGAGCAAAAGCAAATCGGATGTAGAAATTTGTCCGCTCTCAGAAAGAACGGCGGCTAAAGCGAGGAGAGTGCTTCGGCGACGACCTGGCAGGTCTGCTCAATGTCCGCCGCCGTGTGTGCGGTTGAGAGAAAGCCGGTCTCGAACTGCGACGGCGCGAAGTAAACGCCGGCATCGAGACAGTGTAGGAAAAACTTTGCAAAGGCCGCGAGGTCAGACGCTTTCGCGCCCGCGAGATCGTGAACTGGCTGCTCGGTGAAGAAGAGGCAGAACATCGAACCGACACGGTGGAACGTGTAGTTTCGGTTCAGTTTCCGCAGCGCAGCGCGGGTTGCTTCTTCGAGCATTGCGCCGCGTTCCTCGAGCGTTTTCCAGGCATCGATCCGCTCCAATTCGCGCAGTTGAGCAAGGCCGGCAGCCATCGCGAGCGGGTTTCCGGAAAGCGTGCCGGCTTGGTAGACAGAACCTAGCGGCGAAAGGTGGTCCATAATGTCGGCCCTGCCGCCAAACGCGCCCACCGGCAGTCCGCCGCCAATGACTTTTCCGAGCGCGGTCAGATCGGGGATAATGCCGAAAAGTTCCTGGGCACCGCCGCGGGCGACGCGGAAGCCAGTCATCACCTCGTCGAAGATCAGGAGCGCGCCTTCGCGGGAGCAGATTTCACGGAGCCCCTCGAGGTAACCATCACGCGCGAAGAAGAGTCCGGCGTTGGCCGGGATCGGTTCGAGGATGATCGCCGCGATCTCCCCTGGATTCGCGCGGAAGGTCGCTTCGACGGCCGCGAGATCATTGAAGGGCACCGCGATAGTCAGAGCGGCAACTTGATTCGGAATGCCCGCGCTGTCGGGGTGGCCATGCGTGAGCGCTCCGCTCCCGGCTTTTACCAGGAGGGAGTCGACGTGGCCGTGATAGCAGCCTTCAAACTTGATGATCTTGTCGCGGCCGGTGACGCCACGGGCGAGGCGGATGCACGACATGGTCGCCTCCGTGCCGCTGTTCACCATCCGCACCTTTTCGACCGACGGGACCCATCGGCAGATCAACTCCGCCATCTCTACCTCGAGCGGGTTCGGGATCCCAAAGCTGACGCCCCGTGGCGCAGCCTCGCGCAGTGCAGCGATGACGACCTCAGGCGCGTGACCAAGGATGGCCGGGCCCCAGGTTCCGACGTAGTCGATATACTCTTTTCCCTCGACGTCCCAGAGGTGTGAGCCGGCCGCACGTTCGACGAAAAACGGCGTGCGGCCGAGACCGCGAAAGGCCCGCACCGGAGAGTTTACACCACCTGGAATGCGCGCCGTGGCAGCAGCAAAAAGCTCGGAAGAAGTTTTCATCGCGTGCTGAATCGCTTCGCACGAAGGTGCGCGATCGTCCACGGCAAAGCGGTTTCGTTGACAGCGCTGGAGCGTGCCCATACGCTGCGGCCGCGTTATCGGCGGGGTAGCCAAGTGGTAAGGCAGCGGTCTGCAAAACCGCTATTCGTGGGTTCGATTCCCGCCCCCGCCTCTCCCTCCTCGTCGCGCCGCCTATGAAGGTGAAAGCAAATCGTGCCTACAGCCGTTTCCGTCGCGCGCTGCTGGCGAATCCCAAAGCTCAACGGCCATGGCGCGGCACTTCCTATCGCGTCACCACTCTGCGCTACGCTCACGCAGAGGACATCCTGTCGGGCGAGGGGAGCTATCAGTTTGGCGGAAGGTGGAACGCGCCCGGTTCGGTGCGAGCGGTTTATGGCAGCTTGAGCGACGTGGCCGCAGTGGCGGAGTCGCGCTCGATGGCGGATTATGCCGGGATTCCATATCCATTCCGCACGCCCCGGTTGCTCGTTGCGATTGAATTCGACCTCGCTCGTGTTGTGAAACTGACCGATCCAATCAGCTGCGCAGCGCTTGAGTTTCTCCTCGATGAAGCCAGCCAGGAAGACTGGAGAAGATTAGACGAAGACGGGCTTGAAAGTCTGACGCAAGCGTTCGGGCGCGCTTGCTTCGATAGTGGCTTGAACGGCATCCTGGCGCCGTCGGCTCGTGTGCCCGACGCGGTGAACGTCGTTTACTTCCCGGGCAACCGGACAGGGCCGACGGAGGCTGTGATTTGCGAGTCGGAGCAGCTCGACCGAATCAACTACAGCGAAACGTAACGTGTAGATGTGCACGAAAAAGTGCTTGCAGAAATGCGCTGCGAGAGAGATTCTGAAGAAGTGAAGAGCAAAGCAAACACCACGCGCCGGAAGACCAGCACCACTGCGCGCATCAAGGAAACTCCGACCATGGAGCACGGCTTGAAGCCCGGCGGCGGCGCACCGGCCTTGCAGGAGCTGGCCGAGAAATTTGGACTTCGCCAGGAAACGTTGAGCCGGATGACTGGCTTCTCGCTTCGGGCAGTCGCGGGCTGGGCCAATGGGAAAACACCATCGGCGCCGGTCCGGCGCGCGTTCACCGAGATGGATCGGCTGCTTGACAGTCTTTCCCGTTTGATGAAGCCAAAGGAAGTCGGCCGCTGGTTGAAGGAGCCCAATCCCGCCTTCGATGGTTCGACTCCGGTGCAGGTGATCGAACGCGGCCAGATCGACCGCGTTTGGCGCATGCTGTATTTCGTCGAGTCCGGCGAACCCAGTTAACCTGTCGAAGGCGCAGCCTGTGCGCGAGATTATCGCAAGTTTTTGCGAGGTACACTGGAGAGCATCGCGGAATGCCGGGGCGCGACCAACTCCCGCGGATACCGATGCCGAAAGCGGCGTCAGATGTCGACACACCGGCCGACCTCGCGGAGCTTCAGCGCAGGAATGAAGCTGAGTCATAAGCTGGCCAAATTCGTCAACGGGCAGGGAATCGCGAGCGTGCGGCGAAAGGTGCGGCAGCTGCACCTGCGGCG
>JBKJKL010000280.1:0-6531 GCA_046597485.1 Chthoniobacterales bacterium | reverse complement strand
GCCGAACTGGCGTTGAGCGACAGCGAGGCCGCGGAGCGACAAGCGCCCTGGGCAGTGCGGCCGAAACTTTTCCGCGCGCTCGCGCTCATCGCTTTGGGACGAGAGGCCGAGGGTGAGGCGGATTTCGTCGACCGCCGGATTCACCTCAGCACGCTTACTCCCGAGTTCCTCGAAACGATCAGCCGGCTCGATTCCGAGATCTCGATCGAGCGGGACAACGCCGACCTCTACACGAGTCGCGCCTGGCAACTGAACGAGATTGCCCAGCCGCGCCTTGCGCTGGCTGATGCCGATCTCGCGTTGCAGCTCGATTCGCAATCTGCCGCAGCCCAGGCGGAGCGGAGTTACGCGCTCTCAAAGTTGGGTCATGCGGATGAAGCGCTCGAGGCCATCCAGCGCGCGACGGAGTTCGATCCGAAGCTGGGCAGCGCGTGGCAATACCGCGGCGAACTCGAACTCGCGGGCGGCGAAATGCCGGCAGCGATCGAGTCGCTCAGCCGCGCGCTCGCGCTCTCGCCGACGGCGGGCGCATTGCAGAAACGCGAGCACGCCTACCGACAGCTCGGGGAAACGCAGAAAGCCGATGAAGACCTGCTGGCGCTCCAGGCTTTGAGCGGCCACTAGCGGTCAGTAAGAACGAGCGACTCGGATGTTGCCCCTCTCCGCGCGCAGGGTGAACTGCGCGTTTGGATCGCTGCCCAAAATCCACTCCCGCTCGTGTCCATCCGCCGGTTTCGTGTCGTCATTCTCGAAAGCGCTCCCGATCCCGCCATCCACCGCCATGGCGTCGAAACGGACGCTGGCCTCGGGCGGAAGAGCAACGGTGATATCCGCCGCACTGCTTCGCGCCGCGAGTGTGAACGGCTTCGGCTCCCACCAGCCGTAGGTGACATCGAGCCCGCCGCGACCGATCGACACATCGGTTAACGTAAAACAGTTCTCGATCAGGATGCGACCAGTCGTTAGGCGCGCTTGCACGCTCGCGCCGCGCAGGCCGCCCACGACCGCCTCGCCAGTATCGACCTCGAGCATCTCAAGCGTGCAGGTTTGCGGGACAAAGAGGACGTAATCGACCGTCCCGGAACGGTCCGCGAGGCTGAGGCCGTTGTCCTTCGGCGGGAGGGTCGTCGTCACGACGAGACGTTCCTGACTGGCGCGCGCGTCCACCTTGATCGCCGCCAGCCGCTCCCGCGTGTAAGCCTTTTTAATCGCCACCAAGTGCACCACGTTTTCGTCCGAGCCGTAAACGTGGATCGTCCCTTCCGCGACGCGGATCGAGATCGCGGCGTCGGGGTTGACCGGGAAATCGTGTCGCTCGATTTCCTCGAGCACAGGCTTGGCGAAAACACTGCCGGCCGCGAGGCAAAAGACGAGGGCGAGGAGAGGCCGCTTCATATCCCGCACTGATCTACGCATTCGACCAGCAACGCCAGCGCGATGCGGTCGCGGATATTTTGCATGGGGAAAACTATTCGGCGCGGAGAGCGATCATGGGATCAACCCGTGCCGCGCGGCGCGCTGGAATCATGCACGCCACTAACGACACGACAGTCATGACCAGCGCCGTGCCGAGAAGCGTGCCGACAGGCAAGGTCGGCACGTCGAAGAGAATGCTCTGCATCGCTCTTCCGGCCAGCCACGCGCCGATTAAACCGAGGAGAGTGCCGGCGGCCAGAAGGCGCAGGCCTAACGAGAGAAATTGCGCGCCGATCTGATTTCTTTGTGCGCCCAGCGCCATCCGAATGCCGATCTCGCGGCGACGTTGCGCGACCGCGTAACTGAGCACTCCATACGTGCCGATCGCTGCCAGCAACAGCGCGACCCCAGCGAAGATTCCGGCCAGCAGCGCGGGTGATCGCCGAGCAATCAGGCTGTCCGCGATGCGCGTCTCCATCGCGCGGATGTTATCGATGGCGATCTCGGGCTGAGTGGTGTGGACCACCTTGCGCAGTGTCTCGGCGAATGCTTCCGGGCTCTGTCTCGTGCGCGCGACGACGAAAACGGCGGCGGAGTTGCCGTGATGAACGTAGGGAAGGTAAACCGCGCCCTGGGTCGGAGCCTCCGTGAGCTCCGCCTGTTTCACCGCGCCCACGACGCCGACAATCGTGAAGAGCTTTGCTTCCTCAGATTCGTTCGCGACTGCAAGGCGCTGGCCAACCGCGCCGCCATTCGGCCAGTAGCGTCGGGCGAAAGCTTCATCGACGACGCAAACGCGTTCGGGCCGGTGCGAGTCCTCTGAGGTGAGGAACCGCCCTTCACGCAACGGTATGCCCAGCGTCGCAAAGTAGTCGCCGTTGATTCCGTAGGTGTAATGACCTTGCCGCGTTTGCCCCGGCAGCGGCACAAAGCCCTTCGGCGAAACCGCCGTTTTGCCGTTATCTCCGCTCAAGGGAACATTCGTGGTTGTCCCGACAGCGGCGATTCCAGGTTGCTGCCGGATCGCTTCCAGCAACCGATCGCTGACCGGCACGCGATCCTTCCCAAGTTGCCACGTGAGAGCGCACTCACCCGCGAGAACGTGATCGGGCCGAAAACCGGGGGGCACCGCCATCACCTTCATCAGGCTCAGACCGAGCAGCGCAGCACCTGCCACGAGGACAAATGCGAGCGCGACCTGCGCCACGATGAAGCCGTGGCGCAGACGCTGAGCGGAGCGACTGACGGTGCCGGTACGTGATTCCGATTGCAGCGCATTTGCGAGGTGACCGCCGAGAGTGAACCAGGCAATCGGCAACGCGATGACGAGCCCCAGGACCACCGCCGCGACAAGGCCGATCAATGCCAGGCATCGGTCGAACGCAATGTCCGCGCCGAGCGGTAGACGATTCGCACCGAGCACTTGAAGCAGGTCAGTTCCCCACACGCCGAGGAGGACGCCGAGCAGTCCGCCGCCAAGGGTGAGGAGAATGGTCTCAGCCATTACCTGCTGCACGACACGCCATCGGCTCGCGCCCATTGCTTGGCGGATTGCGATTTCTTTGGCGCGGCTGCTCGCCCGAATAAGGAGGAGGTTGGTCAGGTTAACCGCACCGATCAGGAGCAAGAAAAACACGCCCGCCTGCATCAACCACAGCGTCGGTCGAATCGAGCGGACGTGATGCGCATGCAGCGAAACGACGGGCGAGCGAAAGCCAGCTTCGGCCATCATTTTCGCCTGCGGGTTATCCTGTTCGACCGCGGCGTTGTGGGCGTCGATCTGCGACTGCGCCTCGGCAATCGTCGCGCCTGGCTGCAACCGCGCGATCATCTGAATGGCGCCACCGCCGGAATGGCGCGCGTCCGGCCCGCGCTGCGCTGTCCCCGTCTTATACGCGATGTAAAGACGAGCCTCCGAAGAGAGGAAACGATAATCGCGAGGCAACACGCCGATAATTGTTCGCGGGATACCATTCACGCGCAGATCGCGGCCGAGGACATTGGGATCGGCATTGAGGCGCTCGCGCCAGAAGCCGTCGGTCAGAATAACGACTGCGGCATTATCCGCCATGTCCTCCTCGGTGAATGGACGGCCCATCGCCAGACCCACGCCGAGCGTAGTGAAGAACTCAGACGACACGCGCATCACGCGCTCCTGCTTCGCCGAGCCGGCTTCGCCGACCGGCTCGGGGCGATAGAGGAAGATCGAAAGGCTCGACAGAGCCGGGATGTTACCGCGCCGCTCGAAGTAATTGGTGACTGACGCTCCGTCATTCTCGACCCCAGCTTTCGGGTAAGTGTTGAAGATGGTGACGAGCCGATCGGAGTTCGGGAACGGTAGTGGCCGGAGCAGGATGGAATTGATGACGGCGAAGATTGCGAGGTTTGCGCCGAGGCAAATCGCAACGGTCAGCAGTGCGGTGATAGTGAAGCCCGGCGATCTCACCAGCATGCGAACCGCGTATTTCAGGTCGGAAATCATGACTGCACGGAGCCGGAACACGGCCGTCCCGGCTGTGCGGATGACGGGCGTTTCGCCTGTCGAGTCACAGCCAGCAGGCGAGACGCCCACTGGCCACACAGCCGAGACGGCTGTGCTCCGTTACACAACAAAGCCGTCACGCAGGTTAATGATGCGGTTGCCATACGTCGCGTTCTTCTCCGAGTGCGTGACCTGCACGATCGTCGTGCCTTCACTGTTCAGACGCTTGAACAGCTCCATGATCTCTTCGCCCTGCGAGGAATGCAGGTTGCCGGTCGGCTCGTCGGCCAGGATCAGCTTCGGACTCGAGATGATCGCGCGGGCCACGCCCACGAGCTGTTGTTGTCCGCCGGAAAGTTGGCGTGGATAGAGGTCCTTTTTCCCGACGATGTGAAAGCGGTCGAGCGTGTCGGCAACAATCGCCGCGCGTTCCGATTTCCCGACGTGCCGATAGGAAAGCGGGATGTCGAGGTTCTCGTAGACGGTGAGGTCGTCTAACAAATGATACTGCTGGAAGACGAATCCGATCTGCTCGTTGCGCAGGGTGCCGCGGTCTTTCGGCTTCAGGTTGTGCACGGCCGTGCCATCGAAGAAAAACTCACCGCTCCAGGCGTGATCGTGCATGCCGAGCACGTGCAGGAGCGATGATTTACCCGCGCCGGATGGACCCATGATGGAGACGAAATCGCCGTCGTTGATCGTGAGATTGACGTCGCGCAGGACGTAGAAAAACTGGCCCTTCGCGAGCGGGTAAAAGCGTTCGACGTGTCTGAGTTCGATCATGGGTTTGAGACTCTGAGAATTTATCCGCCGTGGCCGAGCACAAGAGCCGGACGACAGATGCGGCTCGCACAGCGAACGCGCCGTGGAGGTCTCTCGTTATGCGACTCGTTAGGCAGCGAGGCGATTGTCTTCTACCACGCGGCCGTCGAAGACATGCACGGTGCGATCTGCATGCTGCGCGAAACGGACGTCGTGCGTCACCATGCAGATGGTCGCACCGCTGGCGTGCAATTCCTTGAGCAGATCCATGACCGCTTCGCCGTTGCGCGAGTCGAGGTTCCCGGTTGGCTCGTCCGCCAGGAGGATAGCGGGATGGCCAGCGAGGGCGCGGGCCACGGCCACGCGCTGCTGTTGACCGCCCGAGAGCTGGCTCGGCAGATGTTTCGCGCGATGGCCCATCCCGACGCGCTCGAGCGCGGTCGCGACATGCTCTTTCCGTTCGCTCGCCGCCATCCCGCGGTAGGTCAGCGGTAATTCGACGTTCTCATAGACGGTCAGGTCGCCGATGAGATTGAAGCTCTGAAAGATGAAACCGATCTCGCGATTGCGGATGCGGGCCCGCTCTGGAAACGACAGGTTCGCTACCTCAGTTCCCTTCAGCTGGTAACTGCCGGCACTCGGCGTGTCGAGCAGGCCGAGGATGGAAAGGAGGGTCGATTTCCCGCAGCCCGAGGGGCCGGCAATGGAGACGTATTCCCCCTTTTTGATGTCGAGGTGAATCCCGGAAAGCGCGTGCGTCTCCACTTCATCGGTGAGGAAGACTTTCGTCACGTCATCGAGATGAATGAGGGTGGAGCCGTTTGTGCCGTTGGTCGGGGACTGGCGTTCTTCGGTCAGGGTTTCGGTAGGCATGTGGGATGTTTTGGTTAGGGGCTACGTGGCAGACAGACGGTTAGTTGAGGCGGATGCGCTCGTGCGCGTCCATCGAGCTGGTTTCGGAAAGGATGACCTGGTCGCCGGGTTGCAGGCCGCTCACGATTTCGATCGAGTTCACCGAGCTGCGGCCAAGCTTCACCGTGGTGCGGACGGCTTCGGAGGTTCCGGGGACAAGCTTGAAAATCTTGGTCGTGTTGTGCTCTTGGCCAAAGGCGGGACGGCCGACATAGACCGCATCATCCAGCCGCTCGAGTTCGATCGTGCCATCCACGCTCAAGTCTGGCCGCGCCCCTTTTGGCAGCTCGCCATCGAGCGCCACATCCACCTTCACCGTTCCCTGCTCGACCGCGGGATCGACGCGGATGACGTGGCCTTCGACCACACCATTGCGGGTATCGATTGCCGCCTTCTGATTAATTTGGATATCCTTGGCCTGCGTTTCCGCGACCTTGATCTCGGCCTTCAATTTCGCCGGGTCAGCGACGCGAGCGAGGTTCGCGCCCGGCACGACGCGCTGACCCACTTCCACCGGCAACTGCTGGAGCACGCCGTTGAAGCCGGCTCGCACCTTGAGCTGTTCCATCTGCTCTTTCTTGAAGGCGGCGTTCGCCTTCGCCTGGTCGACCGCGGCCTGCTTGGCCGCGATCTGCGGAGTGATGTTTTGGTCGGCGAATTGCAGCCGCTGTTTCTCGATGTCGTCTCGCACCGCGAGGTCCTCCGCTTTGATCTTCGAAGTCTTGTGCACCAAGTCGGAAACGAGGCCGTTCTTTGCCAGGTTGTCGTTCGTCTCGTTCTCCATCTTCGCCTGCTGAAACTCGGAGTGAACGCGCGCGGCATTCGCTTTTTGCTCAAGCAACTCGCGCTGCAGTGAGGCGCGCAAAGTGGTCAGCTCCGCTTCCGCGGCGGTGTATTGCGAGACGGCATCGCGCGCCGCTTGCTCCACCTCGGGACTGGTCAACTCGATCAGCACCGTC
>JBKJKL010000037.1:0-3046 GCA_046597485.1 Chthoniobacterales bacterium | reverse complement strand
CGCCGCCGATCTCACACCCGCCGCTCTGACCGCCTCGATGAAGGTCTTATCCGACCAGAACACCGCGGTAGCCGACACCTTGATCGACGCCGGTCAGGCGATCGACGCCCGTTCCGCCCTCTACGACAATCCGAAGACTGGCTTGAAAACACAATTCCAGGCCGCCAAGGCGGCCGCCGCAGCGCAGAGTATCGCTCTGTCTCGGGTATCCGATATTGATCGGCCAGCAGTTGCGGGATGCTAGTTCACTAAGCCTTCCGCGAAACCGCGCTACGCGGACTACGGAACGAAAGTCCCGGAGCGCGCGCGCACGATCGTGGAATCGCCGGAGTTGATCGTGCTGTCGAGATTGAAGTCGGAACGGAAGTTCGTCGCACTGGTCCGTTGTCCGGACCGGTTGCGTGTGATGGTGGTGTCGCCGGAATTCACGCTGCGATCGCCGTTGGCATCGCCGAGCAGCACGCCCATCGGCGCGCTCACATCGACCAGGTTGTTTACCCCGATGAGCGTGACGGTGATCGTTTGTGCGTTTGTCACGCCAGTCAGGTTGACCGTCGCGATCGTGGTGCCGCTGCCGTCGCTGCTACTGACGCTGCCTGTGCCGGAAGTCACCGCTGCGCTGCTGAACGTCACCGCGTTCAGAAAGGTAAAGACGACCTGGTAGTCATTGGTCGCTCCGCCGCTCCGGCATTCGACGCCCACTGTGCCCGCCAGCGGAAGGTCGATGTCGAACGGCACAGGAAATTGCGATAACCCGAAGTACAGCTTCCTGGAAACAACCTGCGTAGGCGTGGGCAAAAGGAAGGCGAGTTGCACCTTGTCTTCGATTGATTCAGACCCGTTAAATATACCGGTGCGGTAAGAACCACGGGCCCGAATGAGGATGTTTTGGCCGAACGGCAGATTTAGTCCGGTCAGAGTGTAGCTGGAGGCACTCACGGTCGCGTAGCCAAGAAAAGTATAAGTGGCTCCATTGTCGGTGGAGAGCTCGAAGGTGACACGGCTGAACAGCGGCGCCGCGCCGGCGCGGGTCAGCGTAATGGTGTTTTGTGTAACTGTAAGCGTTGAGAGCGCGGCGGTGGCAGACGAGAGCCGCGCGAACAAGTTGCGCGGCTCCCCGCTGAGCCCGCCGATGGCAGTAAAAACGCCGCCCGCCAGAATCTTCCCGTCCGCCTGGATCGCGATGGATAAGACAGTGTTGTCCGCGTTCGGGTTGAAGGCATCCGCCGCTCCGCTCATCCCGTCGAGCCGGGCGAGGTGATTGCGCGGCTGCCCGCCGACAGAGGTGAAGTCGCCGCCGGCCAGTATCTTCCCGTCCGCCTCGAGCGCGATTGAACGAACAAAACTGTCCGCGTTTGGGTTAAAGGCATCGGCCGCTCCGCTCGTCGCGTCGAGGCGGGCGATATTATTGCGCGGTTGCCCGCCGATGTTAGTGAAAGCACCGGCCGCGAGAATCTTCCCGTCCGGCTGCAGCGCGATTGATGAGACCGCAGTGTTCCCGATCGTCCCGGTCGCGTTCGGGTTGAATGAATCAGCTAAACCGACGGTGGCATCAAGACGCGCCATGCCGTTGCGCTGCTCTCCGCCGATAAAGGTAAATGTTCCGCCCGCTAAAATCTTCCCGTCGGGCTGCACCGTCATTGCTACGACCGCGCTGTTCGCTCCCGGGTCGAACGCATCAGCCGCGCCGGTCGCGGAATCGAGTCGGGCGAGACCATGGCGAGGCTGCCCGCCGATGTTAGCGAAAGCACCGCCCGCCAGAATCTTCCCGTCGGGCTGCACCGCGATGGATAAGACAGCGTTGTCGGCATTCGGGTCGAACGAATCCGCCGCGCCGGTCGCCGCATCAAGCCGCGCGATACGACGGCGTAACTGCCCGCCGATAGAGGTAAAATTGCCGCCCGCCAGAATCTTCCCGTCCGACTGCACCGCGATTGATAAGACATTTGCATTTCCATTTGCAATTGCGGTCGCGTTCGGGTCGAAGCCCAAGTCGAGTGTTCCGTCGGTATTCAGGCGGGCGATATTATTTCTCGCCACGCCGAGAATGCTTGTGAAGCTGCCGCCGATGATGATTTTCCCGTCCGGCTGAATGGCGGTGGCGCGGATCTCACTGCCGACCGCGCTGAGATTGAGCGTCTGGTCGAGCCGGCCGTCGCGTTCTAATCTTGCCACCCCGATGCGAATCTGCCCCGCCAGGCCAGCAAAGAAGCCGCTGGTCCCGGCCAAAATCTTCCCGTCCGCCTGCACCGCGATGGAAAAGACAACATCGCTCGCGTTCGGGTCGAACCCATCAGCCGAGCCCGTCGCGGCACCGAGCCTTGCTATCCGATTGCGCGGCTGTCCGCCGATAAAGGTAAAATTGCCGCCGGCCAAAATCTTCCCGTCCGCCTGCACCGCGACGGACAAGACTTTATCGCTCGCGTTCGGGTCGAACCCATCCGCCGCGCCGGTTGCGGCCTCGAGCCTTGCCGATTACGCGGCTGCCCGCCGATAGAGGTGAACTCGCCGCCGGCCAGAATCTTTCCGTCCGCCTGGAGCGCGATGGCACGAACAAAACTGTTCGCGTTCGGGTTGAAGGCATCGGCCGCTCCGCTCGAGGCGTCAAGGCGAGCGATGTAATTGCGCGGTTGCCCTCCGATGTTAGTGAAAAAACCACCCGCCAGAATCTTCCCGTCCGCCTGCACCGCGATTGATGTGACCGCACCGTTGAAGCTCGTCCCGGTCGCGTTTGGGTTAAACGAATCAGCCAAACCGACGGTGACATCAAGACGCGCGATGCCATTGCGCGGCTGTCCGCCGATGGTGGTGAAACTGCCCCCCGCCAGAATCTTGCCGTCGGGCTGCAGTGCGATGGAAGAGACAGCGCCGTTCGCGTTTGGATTAAAGGTCGTGTCGAGCGTGCCGTCTGGATTCAGCCGCGCAATGCGGTTGCGCGTGGCCGTCCCCCCGCCGCCGTCGTGCGCCGTAATCGTGGTAAAATCGCCGCCAAACAGAATCTTCCCGTCAGGTTGTACGACCACGACCTGCACCGTGCCGTTCGTTT
>JBKJKL010000400.1:0-2722 GCA_046597485.1 Chthoniobacterales bacterium | reverse complement strand
AAGCTGTTCCTGCAGTTCTCGTTCCCCGGGGGCATTCCGAGTCACGCCTCGCCCGAATGCCCGGGCTCCATCCACGAGGGCGGCGAGTTGGGCTATTCGCTCAGCCATTCATTCGGGGCGGTGTTCGACAATCCCGATCTCGTCGTTGCCTGCGTGGTCGGCGATGGCGAGGCGGAAACGGGGCCGCTGGCGACGGCGTGGCATTCGAACAAGTTCCTTGATCCGGCGACCGACGGCGCCGTGCTGCCGATCCTCCATCTGAATGGCTACAAAATCGCGAACCCGACGTTGCTCGCCCGCATTACCCGCGAGGAATTGGAACAGCTCTTCCGCGGCTACGGCTGGACGCCTTACTTTGTCGATGGCCACGAGCCCGCGCTGATGCACGAGGCGATGGCGGCAACGCTCGACAAGGCTGTGGAGCAGATCAAAATCATCCAGCAGGATGCCCGCGTTCACGGCAAAGTCGAGCGGCCGCGCTGGCCGATGATCGTGCTGAATTCACCGAAGGGCTGGACCGGGCCAAAGATGGTCGACGGCCGTCGCATTGAAGGGACGTTCCGCTCGCATCAGGTGCCGCTCTCCGATCCGAGCGCCCATCCCGAACACCTCGCGTTGTTGGAAGAGTGGCTGAGGAGCTACCGGCCGGAAGAACTCTTCGACGAAGGTGGCCGCCTGAAACCACAGCTCGCCGACCTTGCGCCCAGGGGCGACAGGCGCATGGGCGCGAATCCCCACGCCAACGGCGGCATCCTGCTCCGCGATCTGCGCATGCCGAACTTCCGCGACTACGCCGTTGACGTCCCGTCGCCAGGAGCGCGCGGTATCGGCGACACGCGTGTGCTCGGGCCGTTCCTGCGCGATGTGGTGAAGCTGAACGATGCGCAACGGAATTTCAGAATCTTTGGCCCCGACGAAACGATCTCCAACGGCCTCGCTGCCGTGTTCGAGACGACCACCCGCCAATGGGACGCCTCGACGGTGCCGGACGACGACTTTCTTGCACCCACCGGCCGCGTCATGGAAATGCTCAGCGAACATCAATGCGAAGGCTGGCTCGAGGGCTACCTGCTCACCGGGCGGCATGGGCTGTTCAATTGCTACGAGGCGTTCATTCACATCGTCGATTCCATGTTCAACCAACACGCGAAGTGGTTGAAGGTGACATCAGAGCTACCGTGGCGGCGCAAGATCGCTTCGCTCAACTACCTGCTCGCCTCGCATGTGTGGCGGCAGGATCACAACGGCTTCACGCATCAGGATCCCGGTTTTATCGACGTCGTGATGAACAAAAAGGCCGAGATCGTGCGGGTGTACCTGCCACCGGACGCCAACTGTTTGTTATCTGTCATGGATCACTGTCTGCGGAGCCGTCATTACGTCAACGTCGTGATCGCGGGCAAGCACCCGGCGCCGCAGTGGTTGCCGATGGCCGCGGCCGTCAGACATACGACCAAGGGCATCGGTATCTGGGAGTGGGCGAGTCACGACAATGGCGTGGCCCCCGATGTCGTGATGGCATGTTGTGGCGATGTGCCGACGCTGGAGACGTTGGCGGCGGTTTCCATTCTCCGTGAACACTTGCCGGAGCTGAAAATCCGCGTGGTCAATGTCGTCGACCTGATGAAGTTGCAGCCACAGAGCGAGCATCCGCACGGGTTGAACGAGACCGACTTCGACGAGCTGTTCACCACGAACAAGCCGGTGATCTTCGCGTTCCACGCCTATCCGTGGTCGATTCATCGACTGACGTATCGTCGCACGAATCATCACAACATCCACGTTCGCGGCTACAAGGAGGAGGGCACCATCACGACTCCGTTCGACATGACGGTGCTGAACGAACTCGATCGCTGGCACCTCGTCATGGACACGATCGACCGGCTCCCGCAGACCGACGAAAAGGGCATCTACCTGAAGCAGCAGCTCAAGGACAAGCTGATCGAGCACCGGCACTACATCGACAAAAACGGCCAGGATCTGCCGGAGATTCGGAATTGGAAATGGAGCCATTTATCATGAGACAACCTTCATTGATCGAAACGGCGCGTGCCCTCTTCGCGGGCGACAAAGGTTTGCTCGCGATGGATGAAAGCACGCCCACCTGCGATAAACGCTTCGCCAAATTGGGCATTCCCCAAACGGAAGAAATGCGGCGGGCCTACCGGGAATTGATCGTCACGACGCCCGGCCTCGGCGAAAGCATTGGCGGCGCGATTCTCTACGATGAGACGATTCGCCAGAAGACGGCTGCGGGCACGCCATTCGTCAAAGTTCTCGTCGATGCGGGGATTGTCCCGGGCATCAAGGTTGATGCCGGAGCGAAAGAGTTGGCCGGTCATCCGGGAGAAAAAATTACGGAGGGGCTCGACGGCCTGCGCGATCGATTGAAGGAATATTTCAAAATGGGCGCGCGGTTCGCCAAGTGGCGCGCCGTGATCGCCGTGAGCGATGATCTGCCGAGTCGCAGCGGTCTTGAGGCCAACGCCCATGCCCTGGCGCGTTACGCTGCGCTGTGTCAGGAAGCGGGACTCGTTCCCATCGTCGAGCCGGAGATCCTCATGGACGGAGGGCACACGTTGGAGCGATGCCTCGCGGTCACGGAGGAGGCCCTCCGGACGGTTTCAGAATGATTCCTTCCAACTGCACCCGCTGACAATTCAACTGGATGAAAACAGTCCGGAGCGCCTCCTCCGTGACTGCGAGGCATCGCTCCAATGTA
>JBKJKL010000236.1:0-3673 GCA_046597485.1 Chthoniobacterales bacterium | reverse complement strand
GCCTCCCATTCTTTGCCCAGGGTCTCGGGCGTTTCCTCTTCGCCCACTTCCTCTGGGTGCAGGACGTCGAGCGCGCTGTTTGTCTCCTCGCTGATCGTGCGCAGGATGCGCGAGGCTTGGATGGAGCTCGCGATGTGATGGATGAAAAATATGAGGCAGCCAATGAGGACGAGGGCGAGCACGACGGCGAAGGCGACCGCGAGGAGCGGGACAAAACCGCCACCGTTCCGCTCCGCGCCGCCGCGAATCGTGCGCAGGACAATGATGCAGTAGGTGAACACGCCGACGAACGTGCCGAGGACGAATTGGTTCGCCCGGTCGCGCATGAAATTGCGCAGGATGCGCGGGGTGTATTGCGTGGAGGCGAGGGAGAGCGAGACGATCGTGATCGAGAAGGCGACGCCGGCGACGGTGATCGCGGAGGTGGCGATCGCGCTCAACATTCCGCGCGCGCCATCTGCGCCGGCGTTCAGGAGCGGCTTCCAGATCTCGTTCACCAGGACCTCGGCGTAGAGGACGTCCAGCTCGACCAGTCCGCCCGCGGCCGCGACGCCGGCGAGAACGAGCAGCGAGGGGACAAACCAGAGACTGGAGCGGATGTTGATCCAGAACTTCCGTAGTGTGACGACTCCCTTCACCGTGCTCAGACTACGAAGATGGATCGGGTGTGACAGCGACTTCGCACGATGCCTTCGTCGCGCGCGAGCGCCTCACCTGCAGCGCGAAACGCACCCTCGATATCCGCCCCGGCTTGAGCCGTCTTTCGCAAGATCACTTGTCGGTTTTCCCGAAACGGCGGAACGGTAGGAGCCTTATGACCGAAGATATTCGCTCCCGTATCGCCGCTCATGTGTTTCTCCAAGGGTTGAGTGATCGCCAATTCGAGATCCTCGCGGAGTGTGGCGCGATCGTGCAATTCGAGACGGACCAGATGGTTTTTCACGCCGGAGATGCGGCGACCGGATTCTATCTCGTGGAACGCGGCGGCGTAGCGGTGGAAGGCGGCGAGGACGGGAAGGTGGTCACGATCGATACCGTCCGCCCAGGTGAACCGCTCGGCTGGTCCTGGCTCTTCGAACCTTATGTCTGCGAATACGCTGCGCGCGCGCTCGAGCCGACGACGACCATCTTCATCGATGCGCTGCGCCTGGCCGATCACCGCGGCGGCGATCTCACTCTCGGCCATGAGCTCTTCAAGCGCATGAGTACGGTGATGGTGCGGCGGTTGAATGCGGCCCGTGCCCGGCTGGTGGAGAGCGCGCGCGAGCAGGCGAATTAGTTTTCGGGCAGAGAAAGTTTTTTCTTGGCAAATCGCCGGGTGTCGTGTCCGGCCGTTGCAGCGGCGTCTGCATCCATCCCGTGAACGACGGCGTATTTGTCCGTTACATGCGGAGGTTTGTCTTTATTACCGGGGCTGTCGTGCTCGCGGCCGCGGGCTTTGTCTCGCTTCGCGGCCATCAAGTGCGCCCCACCACTGCGCTCTCGCCGAAGGCGCCCAGCGCTCTCGAGATCGTGCTCACTCCGCTCGGCGGCACGAGCAAGGAAGACGTCGAAATCGCTTCGCTCCAAGGTCGGTTAAAAGACAACCCGTCGGGCCCGGCGTTGCTCGAGCGGCTCGGCTGGCTCTTCGTGAGCAAGGCGCGCCTAACGAGTGATCCCGGCTTCTACAAGCTGGCTGAGCAATGCAGCGCCGCGATCGAGGCCGCGGCTCCCGGCGACCCCGACGCGGCCCTGCTGCGCGGCCACATCTTTCATGCCCTGCATCGTTTCCAAGAGGCCGAGACGGTGGCGCGTGATCTGGTGAGCCGGCGCGAGTTTGTCTTCGATTACGCGCTCCTCGGCGACGCCCTCATGGAACAGGGCCAGCTCGGGCCGGCGGTGGAGGCGTATCAGAAAATGGTCGACCTCAAGCCGTGCTTGCAGACCTACAGCCGGGTCGCGCACATCCGCTGGTTGAAAGGCGATCTTCCAGGCGCCATCGGCGCGGCCGGTTATGCGGTGCGGGCCGGTAGTCCGCGTGAACCCGAAGCGCTCGCCTGGTCCGAGACGCGGCTCGCTTCCTATTTGCTGCAGAACAACGATCTCGCGGGCGCGAAAGACGCCGCCGAGAACGCCGCGCAGTCCGTGACCGATTATCCGGCCGCGCTCCTTCTCCTCGGGAAAGTTCATCTCGCGCAAAACGAATTTGCCGAAGCCGTGGCCCTGCTGGATCGCGCGGCGGCGGCTTCGCCTTTGCCGGAGTATCTCTGGACGCAGGCGGAAGCGCTTCGCGCCAACGGGGACGCCGAGCGCGCTGCGACGGTTGAGGCGCAGCTGCGCGCCACGGGCGCGGCGAATGACCCGCGCACCTATTCGCTTTTCCTCGCCACCAGCGGCAACGACGCCGCGACCGCATTACGCCTGGCGCAGGCCGAGCTCGCCGCGCGGCAGGATGTGTTCACCCACGACGCGCTCGCCTGGGCACTCTTTCGCAGCGGCGACGTGGCCGCCGCCCGTGAGCAGCGCGACCGCGCCTTGAAGGAAGGCACGCAGGACGCGCGCTTATTTTTCCATGCCGGCCTCATCGCCGCCGCCGCGGACGAGCCGGAACAGGCCGGCCGTTGGCTTGCGCAGGCCGAGCAATTCCGCAACGCGCTCCTCCCTTCCGAACGCGCCGAGCTCACTCGCGGCCTAGCCACCCTGACCACGGCGCAAAATCGAATCTCAGCCAAGTAAACACCAACGACAGAAAGCAGCAGCGAAATGAAACGAACACTCAGATACTTTGCAGCCACGGCGCTCCTCGCGCTCGCGGTTGCGCCCCAGGCCAGCCGGGCCTCCAGCCACATGGACGCCCCGTTGATCACGAATGATCCGGCCGCGAACACGACCGACGTCTACGCCTTCCTGCGCGACGTGAACGGCGCCAAGGTCCTCCAGACCGCGCTCGCCGTTTACCCGTTTGAAGAGCCAGGCATCGGGCCGAACAAATACAACTTCGACGACTCCGTTCTCTATACGATCCACGTCGCGCTCGGAAACGACCTCGCCGCTGGCCGCGCCACCATCTCGTACGAGTTCCGTTTCACGACCGCCTTCAAGAACGTCAGCACGATCCTCCAGTCCTACACCGGAGTGGTGCAGGATGTGGATGATGCTGCGCAGAACCTGACGCAGCGCTACACAGTGACGAAGATCGACCGCCGCAACAATAGCACCACGGTGCTCGGTAGCGGTGTCGTTCCTCCGAACAACCAAGGCATCGCAACGCCGCGCTATCAAGTGGGCGACAATGGTGAAAACGTGGCCCGTCCCGGTGTCTCGACCGCCGCCGCCCTCGACCGCTATACCAGCCAGTCGATCGCGTCGCTCTCGGGTAATTACCGCGCCTTCGCCGGTCAGCGCGAAGACGGTTTCTACGCAGACATTCAGGCGATCTTTGATCTCCTGAAATTGCGGACTGGAAACAGCGTCTTCGACAGTCAGGGTGGATTTAACGTTCACACCATGGCCCTCGAAATCCCGGTCGCCGATCTCGGCGGCACCGCGCAGGTGGTCGGCGTTTACGCCACGACCAGCCGGCAATCGACGCGCGTTTTGACCGACGGCGCGGCTTCCGCCGGCCAGACTCTGACCGGCCCGTTCGTCCAGGTGGGACGCCAGGGAAACCCGCTCTTCAATGAAGGCCTCGTCG
>JBKJKL010000179.1:0-3029 GCA_046597485.1 Chthoniobacterales bacterium | reverse complement strand
CGCCGGGTTTCTTCTCGGCGATAGCAGCGGCGATGGTTCGGTGAACTCCGGCGATGCCACGATAACGCGCAACCGCTCCGGCCAGGGGACCGATGCGACCAACTTCCGCTCTGACTTCAACGTGGACGGGTCGGTCAACAGCGCAGATGTAACCGCGGTCCGCGCGCGCTCCGGCACTTTTATCCCGTAAGCCCTGCGCTCGTTAGCCCGCTCCGCCGTCGCGTCCGAAGATATTTTGTTGTCGGAATCAGATCGTCCGGCAACTTCTGCCATGCCTTCCCCGACGCGTGTCAAGGACGCGCTGCACAGCTCCGGACCGCTCGACGAAATCCTCGTGGAGGGCTGGGTACGCACGCGGCGCGACTCGAAAACTTTCTCCTTCATCGAGCTGAACGACGGCTCTTCGCTCAAAAGTTTGCAGGTCATCGCGCAGGACGCGCTGCCGAATTACGCCGAGGTGCAGAAGCTGCAGACTGGCGCCTCGGTTTCGGTGTTGGGAAAGCTCGTACCTTCGCAGGGCAAGGGGCAAGCGTGGGAAGTTCTCGCGAGCGAAGTCCGCATCGTCGGCGGCGCGGATGACAGTTATCCGCTTCAGAAAAAGGGGCACACTCCGGAGTTCCTGCGCGAGATCTCGCATCTGCGACCGCGCTCCAATCTCTTCGGCTCCGTCTTCCGCGTGCGCAGTCGGCTGGCCTTTGCCATCCATCAATTTTTCCAGGACCGCGGCTTTGTTTACATCCATACCCCGATCATCACGGGGAGTGATTGCGAAGGCGCGGGCGAGTTGTTTCGCGTCACGCAGCTCGATCTCAACAGTCCGCCGCGCACGAAAGAGGGCGCGATCGATTACGCGCAGGATTTCTTCGCGCGTTCTACGTATCTGACCGTGAGCGGCCAGCTCGAAGCGGAGGCTTTCGCCTGCGCGCTGAAGAATGTTTACACCTTCGGGCCGACCTTTCGCGCGGAGAACTCGAACACTTCCCGGCATGCGAACGAGTTCTGGATGATCGAGCCGGAGATGGCCTTCTGCGATCTGACCGGCGACATGGACCTAGCTGAGGCGCTCGTGAAATATCTCATCGCCGACATCCGCAAAACCTGTCCCGACGAAGTGGAACTCTTCGGCAAGTTCGTGGACAAGGAACTGATCGCGCGGCTCGACTTTGTCCTCGAGCGCCCGTTCCAGCGGATTAGCTACACCGACGCGGTCGACTTGCTGTTGAAGAGCGGCCAGAAGTTCGAGTTCCCGGTCGCCTATGGCACCAACCTCCAATCGGAACACGAGCGCTGGCTCACCGAAAAACACTTCAAGTGCCCAGTGACCGTTTTCAATTATCCGAAGGAGATCAAGCCATTCTACATGCGCTTGAACGACGACAACGAAACCGTAACCGCGATGGACGTGCTCGTCCCCGGCATCGGCGAGATCGTCGGCGGGAGCCAGCGCGAGGAGCGGCTCGACGTGCTCGAGGCCAACATGCGACGGCACAAGCTCGATCCGGCGGACTACAGTTGGTATCTCGACCTCCGCCGCTACGGGACGGTGCCGCATGCGGGCTTCGGGCTCGGCTTTGAGCGCATGCTCATGTTCGTGACCGGCGTCTCGAATATCCGCGATGTCATCCCCTTCGCCCGCACGCCGGGCAGCGCGGAGTTTTAGCCGATCAGGTCGCCGTAGTGACTCTGCGCCATCTCCACGCAGCGGGCGAGGATTTCGCTCGGCGTATCGAGTTCGAATAACCGCGCGACCAGTTCCTCGCATTCCGGGAGTGAAAGCGATTGCACCGCGCGCTTTACCTGCGGGACGAGCGACGCGCTCACGCTCAGCTCGTCCACGCCCAGGCCGAGGAGGAGCGGCACCATCGCGAGGTCGCCCGCCATTTCGCCGCAGACGCCGACCCAGATGTCGTTTCGGTGCGCGGCGTCTGCGACCATCTTGAGCAGGCGCAGGACGGCGGGATGCGTCCCTTCGTAGAGATGCGAGATGCGCTCGTTCCCGCGATCGACCGCGATCGAGTATTGGATCAGGTCGTTCGTGCCGATGCTGAAGAAGTCGACTTCGCGCGCCAGCACATCGGCGCAGATTGCCGCGCTCGGGATTTCGATCATGGCGCCGACGTCGATGTCCTCGGAGAACGGGACGCCGGCCGCGGTCAGCTCCGTTTTGCACTCCTCCAAAATGGTGAGCGCGCGGCGCAGCTCAGCCAGGCCGGAGATCATCGGGAACATGATCTTCACATCGCCCGCCGTGGAGGCGCGCAAGATGGCGCGGAGCTGCGCCTTGAAGATTTCGACGTTCTCGAGGCAGAAGCGGATCGCGCGCAAGCCGAGGAATGGGTTCAGCTCATCGGTCGTATCCATCCCGTCCGCGATCTTGTCGCCGCCGAGATCGAAGGTCCGGATAATGAGCGGGTGCGGCGCGACCTGCTCGGCCACCCGCCGGTAGACATCGAACTGCTCGTCCTCGGTCGGGAGCGTCTGCCGGTTGAGATAGAGAAATTCCGTCCGGTAAAGGCCGATGCCTTCCGCGCCATTTTTCAAAACCGACTCCACTTCGCTCGGCAATTCGATGTTGGCCGAGAGGACAATGTGACGCCCATCGTGCATGGTCGACTTGGTCTCGCGCAGTCCAGTGAGCTGCTCCGCGACCAGTTCTTTCCGCTGCTCCAGCTCGCCGTAATGCCAGAGGGTGTCGGGCGTCGGGTTGATGATCAGGACGCCGTTGTAGCCATCGAGCAGCGCTTCGTGGCCGCCCGCCTCCAGCTTCTCCGTCACATCGTGCAGGCCGACGATGGCCGGGATGCCGAGCGAGCGTGCCATGATCGCAGTGTGCGAGGTGCGGCTGCCGAGATCGGTCGCGAAGCCGAGGACGTGCTCGCGGTTCATTGTCGCGGTGTCGGAGGGGGTCAGGTTATGCGCCACGAGGACGTGCGGCTCCGGCATCTTCGCGAAGGCGCGGGGCCCTTTCCCGCGCAGGTTCGAGACGACGCGGTTCATCACGTCCTCGATATCGAGCGCGCGCTCGCGCA
>JBKJKL010000170.1:0-3421 GCA_046597485.1 Chthoniobacterales bacterium | reverse complement strand
ATCGAGGAGTCGATCTTCGCCTTCGCGGAAGCGCCGGAGCAGCAGATTGCAAAGGCAACCAAAGGCGGAAGCACCGGCGCGAAGGTCGTTCTTGCCCAGTCGCAGAATGGCGACAGCGGCACCGTCACGGTGCAGATCGGCGACAAGAACTGGACGCACGACGTCGCGGGCCATCTGCGGCAGGATACGCCGCTCGAAGGCAGCCCGTTCACGATGCGGGTGGAAGCTTACTGGCCGGATTTCCGCATCGATAACGGCCGGCCGGTTTCGATCAGCGAGCAGCCGAACAACCCGGGCGTGGTCGTGACTTTGCGCGGACGCGCCGTGCCGGTGCCGGTGGCAGATCCGGCCGGGCACGGTGGCGCCGAAGCAGTCGATCCGGGGAACCGGCTGACGCTCTTTATGGCCGACGATGGAGCAGTCACCTACGAACTGAGCTCGCGCCGCGGCGGCCGTTCCACCGGCCGATTGGAAGCGAACGGCAGCCTCGCGACCGGCTGGGCCGATTGGACGCTCGTGCTCGACCAGACCATGCCGCGCGCTGAACAGTGGATCGATTTTCATCCGCTCCCGAACGTCGCGGCGAACGCGAACGTCTCCGATGGCGTGCGGGTGCGCGTGCGGCAGGACGGTCGCGACATCGAGCAGTGGGTCCCGTCCGGCTGGCAGATCATGGTCCCGACCAAGCCGGAGGCGATCCAAGTCGCGTATGGCTGGCGGCAACAGCCGCTGCCGATCGCGCTCGAGTTGCTCGAGTTTGAGGTGCAACGGAACGAAGGGAGCGACGCGCCGGCGGGATTCAAGAGCACGGTGCGCGTGACCGATCGCGAGGGCGGCACGGCCACCGGCCAGTGCTGGATGAACAACCCGTTCAGCTATCCCGGCCAGATGTGGCGGGCGTGGACGGGGCTCACCTTTAAAATGTCGCAGGCTTCCTGGAACCCGGAGAATCTCGGCCAAAGCACGATCCAGATTCTGCGTGATCCGGGTTGGCTCTTGAAGTGGGTTGGCTCGATCCTCATCTGCACCGGCATCTTCATGCTTTTCTACGTGAAGCGATTCCGCCGCGCCTCATCGCCAGCAAAAGCAGCGACGGTGGCTCCGTTGAAAAAGGAATCGCAGCTCGCGACGGCGCAAACTTGAAGGCGATGAGAGTGGGACGAACGGGACTCGTGCTTTGCCTACTCGTGGCGCTGACGCTAACGAGCTGTGCGGGCAATCGGCGAAATCTCGAACGCGAAGCCGCGCGTGAGCAGAAACAGCTCGACCGCCAGGCAGCGAAGGCGAAGCAGGCGCGCGCCGCGGGCTGGGGCTTCTTCAGCGGCGAAATCGACTCCCGCTGGGAAGACGACGGCATCACCATGGTGCTCCTGACGGAGCTGCGTTACACCGATCCCTACGGCGTCGTCTGGACGGCGCCGGCCGGTTCGCGCGTGGATGGCGCCTCCATCCCGCGTGCTTTTTGGAGCATCATCGGCGGCCCCTTTGAAGGAAAATACCGGAAGGCCTCCGTGCTACACGACGTCGCCTACGACGAGCAAAGGCATTCGCCGGAAGAGGTCGATCTCATGTTCTACAATGCGATGCGCGCCAGCGGCGTCGGCATCGTGATGGCGAAGACGATGTATTACTCGCTCCTGCGCCATGGCCGACACTGGAAACACAAGCAAGCCGGCGCGGTCGATTCCGACCCGCGTCGCTCTACCGAAGTGCAGCCGCGCGAAGTGAACGAAATCCAGCAGTGGATCCGGCAGAACGATCCCGACCTCGAGCAAATCCAGTCACGCGCGCGGACGCCTCGTTAGGCGGCCGGCTCGGCATAGGAAACGCGGACGATCTCGAGTTCTTCCTCACCGCTGGGGAACTTGAAACGGACGCGCTCGCCCACGCGCGCATTGAGCAGGGCGCGCGCGATGGGCGATTGCCAGCTCACCCAAGAGCGATCGAGGTCGATCTCGTCCAGGCCCACGATACGGTAATCATCTTCCACCCCATCGACACGGCGGATGCGCACGTTCGCGCCGAAGCGTACGACAGTCTCATCGGCTGCGGTCTCGGGCACCTCGGAGGAAAGGAGCGCTTCCTCGAGCCGCTGGATACGCGCGTCGAGCGCGAGCAGGCGGCGCTTTGCCTCCACGTCGTCGGTCGCGGCTACGAGGGGCGCACGTTCTTCTTCCACCAGCCGCCGGAGTTCCTCCCGCAGCCGCGCCAAGCCACCGGCCGTGATGTAGTTCTTCGCCCCTTCCGGGAGCGAAGACGCCGCGCGGGCGATCGGCAGCTCCGGTCGGTCATCGGAATCGCGGACAAAAGCGCGGCTCATGGTGAATCAATCTTCCCGCTCCGGCCCCATCCGCAATCCGGCGCAGGCGGGACGGTTATTTTCCCTGCCGGAAGGCAACGAAAGTCCCATGGAATTCCGCGGCGAGCATCCCATTGTCGCTCACCTGGACGTGAAGTCTCAGGCGGGCCCGCCCTTTCATGGCGAAGATGCGCCGAAACTCGGCGAGGCGTTCCGGCGCGGGCGACGCGCACACGCCGCGAATCGTTTCCCGAACCGGGGCGAGGAAGCGGATGGTGCTATCCGCCACGACCAGCTCGGCCTCTTCCGTGTAAAGCTGCCGCCAGAGGAAACCGTAGGCCGCCAAAGTGGCGACGGCGTTGATGCTGCCCCCGAAACCCGTGTGCAAGTGGTTGTAGTTCAAGGCCACCGGCGCCTCGACTGCGAAAGCACCCTCGCCCGATGGCGTTACCCGCAGGCCCATTGCTCGGGTCAGCGGAATCTTGTCGTGGAAGAATCGTTCGGCCTCCGCGAGCTGAGAAAGGGGAATCATCTCTCGAAAATCCACACGCACCGGGACTACTTGGAAAGTTTAAAGACAAACATCTTCCCATTACGGAGCCCACATGGCATACGGTCTGCGCTATCTGGCCTGTGCGACCGCTCCCTTTCTTCATCTCGACGGCGGTCTTCGCGCTCCTGGCGTCCTGGACTCCAGCACAGGCGGAAGGCCTCACCACCTCCCAGCGTTTCTTCCAATACCGCGCTCCCTCCGGGATGCCGCGGTCTGTTCGGATTGTGCGCCGCTATTACGGCGTGATCCATCCGGACGCGCCCGTGGATTCGCGGATCGATCCCAAGCTGCGCCGTGCCGCGACCATCGCGCAGGAGCGGGCCAACGCTCAGACCAAAGCGCGCTGCTGGCGTTACGTAAAAGAAGCTCTCGTCGCGGCCGGTGCGGTCACGTCCTATCCGCGCACCAATTACGCCTGCCAGGCCGGTGACGAGTTGGCCCATAACTTCGGGTTCAAACGTCTCCCGATGCGCGATCCCTACGCTGCGCCCGTGGGCTCTGTCATCGTCTACGGCAGCGGCAGCGGTGGCGTCGGCCACGTCGAGTTGCGGACGCGGAACGGCTTCGTC
>JBKJKL010000065.1:0-6081 GCA_046597485.1 Chthoniobacterales bacterium | reverse complement strand
TGTGCGCGCCCGCAAACGGGTTCGCGCGAACGCGCGAGAGTGCGCCCCTCATACTCCGGACGCACGCAAACGAGTCAACCGGAGAGCGGCGAACGCGCGTGGCCCGCGAGCAACTCGGCTGAGTCTTGGAAGATCGCGATCGCGCCCGCGGCACGCAGCATCAACCGTCCGAATTTTCCGCGGGCGGCTGCTTGGCCGCCGTCTTGCGCCGATGCCGCACCGCGACCCTGCCGATTTCTCCCTGCCGTTCGCTGGCCTGCGGCATTTCGATCTGACGCTTTTTGAACGACTCGTTCCGGGCGCGCGCCTGCGATCCAGAGGAGAGGCGGAAGAGCATGATCGAGCGACTCTCGAGCTGGACGTCGTCGCCCGAGGCATGCTTGTCGTCGTCGTCGACGAAGCCGTCTTCATCGACCGTGTCGAGCACGAGCCGCCACTCGAGATGCTCCTCACCAGGGAGGACAAAGGGGATGGCCTCGTGGTGGGCGTTGATGAGAAGGAGAAAGGTCTCGTCGCGGATCGGTTCCCCTTCAAAGCTGAGGACGTCAATCGTGTCGCCGCTCAGGAGCATGCCGATGCAGCGGACGAAGGGCGACGACCATTCTTCGTCGCTCATCTCGTTGCCGCCGGGGTTGAACCACATCACGTCCTTGATCTCCGAGCCGCGGATGCGGCGGCCCTGGAAGAATTTCGGACGGCGGAAAACAGGATGATCGCGCCGGAGCTGAATCAGGCCGCGCGTGAACTCGAGCTGCTGCTGCTGCTCTTCGTTCAGGTCCCAATTTAACCAGCCGACCTCGTTATCCTGGCAGTAGGCGTTGTTGTTTCCGTTCTGCGTCCGCGCCCATTCATCGCCCGCGCAGATCATCGGCACACCCTGCGAGAGGAGGAGCGTGGTTAGCATGTTGCGACGCTGGCGGGCGCGAAGGGCGACGATGTCCGGGTCCTCGCTCGGGCCTTCCTCGCCGCAATTCCACGAGTGGTTGTTGTTGTCGCCGTCGTTGTTGTTCTCGCCGTTCGCCTCGTTGTGCTTGTCGCTGTAGCTCACGAGATCGTTCAAGGTGAAGCCGTCGTGCGCGGTGATGAAGTTGATGCTGGCATAGGGGCGGCGGCCACCGTGTTGATAAAGATCTGGGCTGCCGGCGAGGCGATAGGCGACCTCGCTGATCCTGCCTTCGTCGCCCTTCCAATAGCTGCGGATGGCGTCGCGATATTTCCCGTTCCACTCCGCCCAAAGCACCGGGAAATTGCCCACCTGGTAGCCTCCCATCCCGACGTCCCACGGCTCCGCGATTAACTTCGTCTGCGAAAGCACCGGGTCCTGGTGAATGATCTCGAAGAAGGCGTGCAGCTTGTTCACTCCGCCCATGTCGCGCGCGAGGGTCGAGGCGAGGTCGAAACGAAATCCGTCCACGTGCATCTCGAGCACCCAGTAGCGCAGGCTGTCCATGACGAGCTGGAGAGTGCGCGGGTGGAGCAGGTTAAAGGTGTTCCCCGTCCCCGTGAAATCCATGTAGAAGCGCGGATCCTCCGGCGAGAGCCAATAGTAAGCGGCGTTATCGATCCCACGGAAGGAGAGCGTGGCCCCCATCTGGTTGCCTTCGCCGGTGTGGTTGTAGACGACATCGAGGATGACCTCGAGCCCGGCGGCGTGGAGATTCCGCACCATCGTTTTGAACTCCTTGACCTGCTCGCCGAAGTGGCCGCTGGAAGAGTATTTCGCCGCCGGAGCGAAGAAGCCAATCGAGTTATAGCCCCAGTAATTCGAGAGGCCCTTGTCGGCCAGGATCTTGTCGTTCACGTAGGCGTGCACCGGCAGGAGCTCGACCGCGGTGATCCCCAGCTTCTTGAAATAGTCGATCGCGGCCGTGCTGCCGACGCCGGCATAACTGCCGCGCAATTCCTCCGGCACGCCTGGCATGAGCTGCGTCAGCCCCTTCACGTGCGTCTCGTAGATGACCGACTCGTTCAGCGGCGTTCGTGGCGCTTTGTCGCCGCCCCAGTCAAACGCCGGATCGATCACGACCGACTTCGGCATGCCCCACGCGTCGTCGCGGAAGTCGCGCACCATGTCTTCCTGCGGATTGCCCTGCACGTAGGCGAACATTTCGTCCGACCACTGGATGTCGCCCGCGATCGCCTTCGCATACGGATCGAGCAGGAGCTTCGAGCTGTTAAAACGCATCCCGCGCTCCGGGTCATACGGACCGTAGACGCGGTAGCCGTAGAGCTGGCCAGGCTGCACATCCGGAAGGAAGACGTGCCAGACCTGATCGGTGTGTTCCGTGACCGGAATGCGCGCGCTTTCCTGCGTCGCTTCCAAACTGTCGAAGAGGCAAAGATCGACCGACGTCGCGTGCTCGGAAAAGAGGGCGAAGTTCACACCCTTCGCCATCCAAGTCGCCCCGAGCGGGTAGGGATATCCGAGCCAAATTTTGAGGGGGGTCATAAAGAAAGCGGTTTCTATCCGCTACGGCTTTCGCCTTGGCAATGGACGCCGGGATTTCGGCTAGAATTTGCGGAACCAGCCGTATGGAAAGGCGTCGCCCGGGCAGTCGGTCGACCACTGGGGCGGGTTCATTTCGCGATGCGGCCGCACCGGCATGCTCCCGCCGCAGCGCTGCCGCAGGTAACGAATCAATTCCTCGGTCGCGGCCAACTGCGCACGCGTCGGCTCGGAGCGATTGAAATCGCCCACCAGACAGATGCCGAGAGAGATGTTGTTCAGGTAATCGCTGTGCACGTGGCCGCCGTTGATTTGCCGCCGCCAGCGATCGCCCACTTCGATCTGGCCATCGCCGGACGAGGTCCCGTTTCCGACCACGAAATGATAGGCCATTCCGTTCTGCATCTTGCGCACCCGGCGGTGGTAGTAATCGAAAGCGCGGGCGTTCCCCTGCCGCGTGCCGCTGTTGTGCACGATGATGAATTTCCAGCGCGCGCGCTGCACCGGCGCGCGGCGGATCGAGTCGATTACATTGCGGCTGAGGTAGCGGTAATTTGTCCGGTCACCGCTGCCAAAGACGCGCTGCCAAAAGCTTCGCTTCGGCGGCGGCGGCGGCGGCGGTTCATAGCCCTGCTCTTCCTCCATCCCGGATTTCTGGATGGTGATCTCGGTCGCGGGCGGAAGATTCGGCATCACCGGCGGGGCCGGCGCGCGCGGCGTCGAGGAAATTGGCGGCAGGTCGGGCTCGCTCGCGCGCGGCGTGGCCGTGGCGCGCGGCTTTGTTTCTTCCTCGTCCTCGTCGCTGGCTCGTTTCGCTTTCGCGGGCGTGGCGGTGGGCGACGATTTCTTGCGCTTCGTTTTCGGCGCGTCCTCGTCGTCCGCGTCGTTCTGCCGCGGCGTCTTGGCGGTTTTCTTCTTCCCCTTTTTCTGCGCGGCCTTCGGTTTGCCAGCCGGTGTATCAGAAGGCGTGGGCGACGCGATGGTGTGCATCTCTTCCCGCGCCTTCAAAAACGCGTCGCGTTTCTTTTTCGCCTCCTCGGAAATTTCCGCATGGAGAATGGACGCGACGAACAGCGCGACGACCGTACTGCAGCCGAGCCAAATCCCGAGCGACCTCCCGCCTTTGCGCGACAACACGGTGGCGTCGTCTAAGCGGGCTGCGGCGCCGGCGCAGCGGATTCCGCGAGGCGGCGGGCCGCCCGTTCACGTTCCCGCGTGAGAATGGCGTTCAACTTCCCGCCGAGGAGCAGGAGCAGGCAGGTGAGATACATCCAGAGGAGGAGGACAATGAAAGACGCGAGCGCGAGGTAGGTCGCGTTATAGCGATCGTAGCGCGTGACGTAATATTGGAAGGCCTTCGTGACTACGATCCAGCCGATGGCAAAAAAGAACGCGCCCGGCGAAGCCTGCCGCCAGGTGAGATAATTTTCCGGAAGAATGAGATAGAGCGCGAGCGAAACCAGGATGAGCGCCATGGCGGTGAAGGGGAGATTGAGCGCGCGTACCCAATCCTGCAGCGGAATGGTGAGCTGGAAATTGACTTCCGCGATGCCGGCGAGCGTCTCGCCGAAGACCATCGCGTTAAACGAAAAGAGGATCGTGATCCCGAACCAAAAGAGGAGAAAGAACGCGATCACGTACTTCGACCACCAGTTCCGGTCTTCCTTGATGCCGTGGGTCCGGCTGAGCGCGCTCGCGATCGTCGAGATGAAAGCCGTCCCAAGCCAGATGCCGAGCAGGATGCCGAGGATCGCGACCCAGCCCGTCGTGCCGGTAACCACGACGCTGCCGATGAGCGAGTCGATAATATCCTGCACCTTCGGGTCCTGCGGCAGGAAGCTCTTCAAAATCCCGAACATTTGATGCAGCTTCGCCGGGTCGGTGCCAAACAGACTAAGCAGATGCCAGAGAAACAGCAGACCGGGCGCAAGCGTGAAGAGGAACTGGTAGGCCATTTGCGCCGCCAGGCCGGTCGTGTTGTCCATCGCCGTCTCCCAGACGAGGCGGCGCACAACACGGCCGAAAAGTTTCAGTCGTCTCATCTGCGTCGCGACTTTACTTCGCCGCGCAGAAATATCCACGCTCGTCGTCACCGCATGCGAGCCTCCACCCTTTGAGGAAGCGCATCCTCATCCTTACCGCCGGCTTCGGCGAGGGGCATAACAGCGCCGCCCGCGGCATTCGCGCCGGCCTCGCGCAGGTGAGCGACGGCGAGGCATCGTCGAGGTGCACGATCTTTTCTCCGACACCTACGGAGTGGCCAACGACTGGGCGCGCGAGTCCTACCTCGGCCTGATCAATCAGTGGCCGCGCGCCTGGGCCGCCGTTTATCGCCGGCTCGATCGGCAGGAGAAATTTGCCGGCAACTTCCGCATTTTCTTCACGCTGAAAAAGCGCTTCCGCGAGCTGCTCGCGCGCTTCGAGCCGGACGTGATCCTCTCCGTCTATCCCGCCTATCCGCACATGCTCGACGAGATACTCGGTGAGGATGGCGCCACGCGCGCGCGACGCGTCGTTGTCATCACCGATTCCCTCTCCGTGAACGCGATCTGGTATCGCTGCCGCTCGGATTATTTCCTCCTGCCGAACGAACCCAGCGCAGCCGTCCTGCATCGCGCCGGCATCCCGCCGGAGAAGACGCGCACCTTCGGCTTTCCGGTCAGCCCGGAGTTTGCCGAGGGCGAGAACATCCGCCAGCCGCCCTCCGCGCAACATGGCCGCCGTGTTCTCTACCTCGTCAATGCACAGCGCGCCCACGCGCCCGAGTTGGTGGTGCGGCTCGCCGGGGTCCGCGGCATCCAGCTCACCGTCGCCTTCGGCCGCGACCGCCGGATGCAGAAAGCGATCGAGCAGGTGCGGAGCGTGAGCGCGCATCCTTTCCGTCTTGTTGGCTGGACGGAGGAACTCCCGCGTCTCCTGCGTTCCTCCCATCTCCTCATCAGCAAAGCAGGCGGCGCGTCGTTGCAGGAAGCGCTCGCCGCCGGCTGCCCCCTGATCGTGAACCACATCATCCCCGGGCAGGAAGAGGGGAACGCCCGCTACCTCCTCGCGGCCGATTGCGGTGCGATCGCGCTGGACGACGAAGAAATCATCGCCGCGATCGAGGCTACCTTCGCGCGCGACGCCGCGCAGTGGCACCATTGGTCGCGCAACATCGCACCACTCGCTCGCCCGAGAGCCGCGCTCGAGACGGCGGAGTTCCTACTCACGCTCTAGGGCGAAAACGCGCTCGCCCGCGCGCCACGTCTGGAGCACCTCCAGCGCAGGCGAGAGCACCACGAAGTCCGCATCGCTGCCCGGCGCAAGAGTGCCTTTGTCCGGCAACGCGAGCGCCCGCGCGGGATTGGCCGAGGCCATGGCGATGGCTTCGTGCAGCGGCACGCCGACCTCGCGCACCATCGTCCGGACCAGATCAATCATGCGCGCCGCGCTGCCAGCGAGCGCCGAGCGATCAGCCAGCCAGCAAGCGCCTTCCGCGACCACGCAATCGTGACCGGCGAGCCGGAAATGTGACTCGTTAGGCAAACCCGCGCCCGCGGTCGCATCGGTCACGAGGCAGATGCCGCTCGCTCCTTTTGCCCGGTACAACATCCGCATCAGCGTGGTCGAGACGTGGTGCCCATCGGCAATCAGCT
>JBKJKL010000404.1:0-4903 GCA_046597485.1 Chthoniobacterales bacterium | reverse complement strand
CGTGGTCACCAAGCAGACCACCTCTTCCCGCGGTCAGCTGGGCTCGCTCATACCCGGCGAACTCTACAACGTAGAAGCCTGCGCCATCGGCGCGGCCGGCCCGAGCAACTACAGCGCCCCTGGCCAAGTGCGCGCGCTCTAAGGGGCGAAGCCAGAGCGACAAAGAATGGGCGTGCCGGGAGCGAATCCCGGCGCGCCTTTTTTGTTTTCGGCCGGAGAGCGATTCTCCTGCGGGCCGGGCCATGCGCGCGAGCGTCGGCGTGCGAATCTTCTTTCGATGATCACTCGCACCAAATCGCTCGTTCTCGTTCTCGCGTTTCCGTTGGCCGCCCTCGCCGCGGGACCGGCTTCGCCGATCAAGCCGGAGCGGATGAAGGAGGATGTGCGGCAGCTTTCTTCGGATGAATTTCTCGGGCGCGGACCTGGTGAGCCGGGGGAGGAGAAGACCATCGCCTATCTCGCGCAGCAGTTTGAAGCCGCGGGGTTGGAGCCGGCGGGCGAAAACGGCGGGTGGTATCAGGAGGTGCCGCTGGTCCGGCTGGATCGCGCGCCCGGGGCGACGATTGAGTTGAAGGTCGGTGAGAAGACGATCCCGCTCGCGCTCGGGCAGAACGCGACGCTCTCGCTGCGCAACGAGGGCGAGACGAAAGTCACAGACGCGCCGCTGGTCTTTGCCGGCTACGGCGTGGCGGACCACGGCTACGACACCTACGCGGGCGTGGAGATGGCGGGCAAAGTGGCGGTGGTGCTGGCGAACGATCCGGACTTCGAGGCCGGACGGGATCTGGGTTTCGAGGGGAAGCGGCTGGCCTACTCCGGGCGCGTGGGAGTGAAGTTTGAGCAGGCGGCGAAGGCGGGCGCGCTCGGCGTGCTCGTGATCCATGAGGAAGCGGCTGCGAGTTATCCTTTCACGCAACTCGGGAGCGGCGATGCGCTGCCGACGATGGTGCCGGCGCCGCTGAATCCTTCGGCGCTGAAGTTCTCGAGCTGGCTCGCGGGCGCGGTGGTCGCGGAATTATTGAAGGCGGAAAAGCTTTCGCTGCCGGAGCTGAAGAAGCGCGCGCGTGATCCAAAGTTCCGCGCCTTCGCGCTGGAGGGCGCGACGATTTCCGCGGCGGGTGAAGCGAACGCCAGGCCGATCACGAGTCACAACGTGCTGGCGAAGATCACGGGGAAAGCGCGGCCGGAGGAGTTTGTTCTCTATGGCGCGCACTGGGATGCGAACGGCCGGAACGGCCCGGACAGGAACGGTGACGCCATCCGCAATGGCGCGGTCGATAACGCGACCGGCACGGCGGAGGTGCTGGAGATTGCGCGCGCTTTCAAGGCGGGCGAGCCCCCGGCGCGAACCGTTCTCTTTGCCGCCTGGGCGGCGGAGGAAAAGGGACTGCTGGGCGCGGATTATTACGCGGGGCATCCGCTCTACCCGCTAAGCAAAACGGCGGCGGTGATCAACCTCGATCCGCACGTCGTCCTGCCGGCAGCGCGCGACATCGAATTGATCGGCGGGCAGCGGACCACACTCGAAGATGACTTCGCGCGCATCGCGAAAGCGCAGGGCCTGCGCGTGACGCCGGAGCCGAACCCGGAAGCGGGCTGGTATTTCCGCTCGGATCACTTCCCCTTCGCCCGTCGCGGCGTGCCGGCGCTCGCCTTCCGCGCGGGACGCGATCTGGTGAAAGGCGGGGCGGCGGCCGGGCAGCGGATCGTCTCCGCTTTCAACACGAACTGCTACCACCAGCCGTGCGACCAGTTCGATGCGAGCTGGACCTTCGCCGGAACGGCCCAGGAAGCCGGCGTGGCTTACTCGTTAGGCAATGAGCTGGCTAATTCGAGCACGTGGCCGGATTGGAAATCCGGCGTGGAATACAAGACGCTACGCGACGAGACGAAGTCGGAACGCACGGAGCCGCGGTAAGCGGGCGGCGGGGCGTTTTCAGACCGGCGTAGTCATGGTGGCGTGATGCTCCTCGCCTTCCATAAACCGTATGGCGTGATCTCGCAGTTCACGCCCGACGGTTCGCGGCATCGCACGTTGGCGGAGTTCGACTTTCCCAAAAACCTTTACCCGCTCGGCCGGCTCGATGCGGAGAGCGAAGGCCTGCTCCTGCTCGGCGATGAGCCGGAACTCAACGCGCGCCTCCTGCAGCCGGCGAATGCGCACGCCCGCGTTTACTGGGCGCAGGTCGAGCGCCTGCCGGATGCGGCCGCGCTCCGTCAGCTCGAAGATGGCGTGATCATCGCCGGCCGGCGGACGCTGCCCTGCCGCGCGCAGGCGCTCGATCCGCAGCCGGAAATTCCGCCACGCGATCCGCCGATTCGTTTCCGCAAGAACGTGCCGGAGGCGTGGATCGAGCTCGAGCTGATCGAAGGAAAAAACCATCAGGTGCGACGGATGACCGCGGCCGTCGGACATCCCACGTTGCGGCTCCTGCGGGTGCGAATTGGCCGGCTCACCCTCGATGGTTTGGCGGCCGGCGAGAAGCGCGTCTTGAGCGCGGCGGAGAGCGCGCTTCTTTGGCAGAAATAAATGGAGATCAAACTCGATGACCTGCGCGGTCCCGAGATCGCCGCACTGCTGCAGGAGCACCTCGCGCAGATGCACCGCCTCAGCCCGCCGGAAAGCACGCACGCGCTGCCGATCGAGGGATTGCGCGCGCCGGGTCTTACCTTTTGGAGCGTCTGGGAAGATGGCGAGTTGCTTGGCTGCGGCGCGCTCAAGGAGCTCGATGCCGCGCATGGCGAGATCAAGTCGATGCGGACCGTTGCGCGACATCTGCGCAAGGGCGTGGCGCGCGCGGTTCTCGATCACATCATCGCAGAAGCCCGGGCGCGCGGTTATCGGCGGTTGAGCATCGAGACCGGCGCGGCGACAGCCTTCGCGCCGGCGCGACAGCTATACGGACAGGCCGGCTTCGAACCCTGCGCGCCGTTCGCTGAGTATCGCGAAGACCCGAACAGCGTCTTCATGACGCGCGCGCTTTAGCGCGCGGCCGCGGGGCTTTTTCTCTTGCTCAAGAGGCGCGCGCGTTGACCATGGAATTCCACCTTTTCCCCGGAAATCATCTTATGTCGTTCTCCTCTTCCGTGCTGCGGCGCGTCCTCTCTCTCATCCTCATCACCGCCGCTGGCGGGATCGCCTTTGCCTCGCTCCTCCCGCGCGACGCGGTCAGCTCCTCGGGCAGCAGCGAGCGGGATGCGGTTTTGAGCAAGATCGCGCCCTGGGTCACGAGCCATACCGCAGACGGCGCGGAGGCTGAGTTCCTCATCGTGCTCTCGCAGCAGGCCGATTTGAGCGGCGCGGATCAACTCGCGACGAAGGAAGAAAAAGGTCGCTACGTGCGCGACGTGCTTTGGAAAACGGCGCAGGAAACGCAGGGTGCGCTGCTCGCTGACCTGCGCGCGAACAAGATCGAGTATCGGCCGTTTTACATCGTGAACATGGTCTGGGCGAAGGGCACGGCGCAGACGGCCTTGCGCCTCGCCAGTCGGCCGGACGTGGCCCGCATCGAAGGCAACCCGGTTATCCAGAATTTTGTCGATCCAATGCCCTTCAGCCAGATCGAGGAATCCGCTCCGCAACCCGGCGCGCCAGCGGCGATCGAGCCCGGCGTGTCTTACATCCGCGCCCCCGAGGTCTGGGCGACGGGCGTGCGCGGTGAAGGGATCGTGATCGCCGGCGCCGATACCGGCTACCGCTGGACGCACAACGCCCTCAAAGGCAAATACCGCGGCTGGAACGGCACCACCGCCAGCCACGACTATAACTGGCACGACAGCATTCACGCCCCCGCCACCGGCGGCTCCTGCGGCCCGGACAAACTCGAGCCGTGCGACGATAACGGCCACGGCACCCACACCATGGGCACGATGGTCGGCGACGACGGCATCGTGAATCAAACTGGCGTCGCGCCCGGCGCGAAATGGATTGCCTGCCGCAACATGGACGCCGGCAACGGCACGCCGGCGACTTACACCGAGTGCATGGAATTTTTCCTTGCGCCGTATCCGCTCAATGGCACGCCTGCACAGGGCGACCCGAGCAAGGCGCCGCACATCACCTCGAACTCGTGGGGCTGCCCGGCTTCCGAGGGCTGCTCGGCTCTTACGCTGCAACAGGCGGTCGATGCGCAACGCGCGGCCGGCATTCAAATGGTCGTCGCCGCCGGCAACAGCGGTTCGGCCTGCTCGACCGTGAGCGATGCGCCGTCCCTCTACGAGTCCGCCTACACGGTCGGCGCGCTCAGCACCGGGACGGATAACATTGCTTCCTTCAGCAGCCGCGGACCGGTCACGGCGGACGGCAGCCTGCGCCGCAAGCCGGACATCGCTGCGCCGGGGACGAGCACCCGTTCCTCCTACCGCACGAGCGACAGTGCCTATGCGAGCTTGAGCGGCACCTCGATGGCCACACCGCACGTCGCGGGTGCGGCGGCTTTGCTGCTTTCTGCGCGGCCGGCGCTGCGCGACGTCATGCTGACGCGGACTGCGCTCAACCAATCCGCCTTCCACCTGAACTCGAACACCTGCGACGTCGGTCAACTCTCGACCTCGCCGAACAACGTCTTCGGTTACGGGCGCCTCGACGTGAAGAACGCGGTCGACAACGTCATCCAGATCACGGGTGCGGTCTCGCGCAAGAGCCATAACGCGACGGCGCCGTTCGATGTGCCGTTGCCGCTCAGCGGTCCGAGCGGCGTAGAATGCCGCACCAGCGGCGGTAATCACACGATTGTCCTCACCTTCAGCAGACCGATCACGACCGGCAGTGCGGTTGCCTCCGGTGGCGGCTCGGTCTCCGGCGCGCCGAGCATCTCGGGAAACACGATGACCATCCAGCTCACTGGCGTGACCGATGTGCAGACGCTCCTGCTTAATCTGAGCAACGTGACCGATGGCGCGA